>JALONE010000067.1 GCA_025455125.1 Bacteroidota bacterium | reverse complement strand
CGATGCATTCCAAATCGATCCAGGTTATGTTAGGTGAACGCTCGTACACGGTTCACATCGGGCAGCGTGCGGGGAGCGAATTCCCGGCCCACTGGCGCCGGAACGGATTGCCGGAATCGGCCGTGGTTGTGACGGATGCGACAGTGGCGCGGCTTCATTTGAAGGCGTTCCAGAACAATCTCCTGCGGGCAGGACTTCAGGTTCTGCCGGTCGTCATTCCGGCGGGCGAACGACAGAAGAACATGCGGCGGGCAGAAGCGATCATCGCGGAGATGCTAACGCATGGCATGGGACGGAGAACCGCGGTCATTGCGTTCGGCGGGGGCGTCGTCGGCGATCTTGCGGGATTTGTTGCATCGGTCTTTCAGCGCGGTGTTCCGGTGGTGCAAGTTCCGACGACCGTGATCTCGCAGGTGGACAGTGCGATCGGAGGAAAGACCGGGGTGAATCACTCGCTCGGGAAGAACCTCATCGGCACCTTCCATCAGCCGCGGTTCGTGTGGGTCGATACCGCATATCTCAAGACCTTGCCGAGTCGCGAGGTGATCAGCGGAATGGGCGAGATCATCAAGTACGGGGTCATCGCTGACGCGGAGTTGTTTTCCTTTCTGGAAGAGAATCTCGAACGGATCATTGCGCTCGAGAAACGAGAGCTTGGCCTGGTGCTGGAGCGCTGCATTGCCATCAAAGCGGCCGTAGTGGCAGAGGATGAACATGAGCGGAATCTGCGTGCCATTCTGAACTTTGGACACACGGTCGGACACGCGCTCGAAGCTGCGGGAGCCTACCGCCTCCTCAAACACGGCGAGGCAGTCCTGCTGGGGATGGCGGCGGAGACGACCATCGCGCAGCGTCACGGGTTGATCGACCATGTGGCCGCCGAGCGCATTCGTTCGCTGATCGCTCGTATCCCCATGCGCGTGGAACTCCGCAGGCTGAATCGGTCGAAGATCATCCCCGCGATGGGGCGGGACAAGAAGAACGTCAGCGCCCGTCCGCGGTTTGTGCTCCCCGTGGCCATTGGAAAGGTATGCGTGACGGATGCTGTGGAGCGCGAGGTGTTGAAAGACGTGATGGGGGAATGAGCCGAGGAGCCGAGCCGGGAGCATAAAGCGAAAGTCAAAATTCAGAAGTCAGAAGGGTTTGGCCCGTCCATCTCAAATCTTCAATATCGATCCCGGGTTGGAACCCGGGTCGGAACCCGGGTCGGGTCTGGGACCGAAGCACCTTCGAGTCACCTTGTTCAAGACTTCTGGGAGATTTCGCTGATTCACACATCAAGGAACCTCAGTACAAATCTGTGAAATCAGTGGTGAATCAGTAGTCCGTCTCAAACCTTCAAGATCGATCCCGGGTCAGAACCCGGGACAGAACCCGGGTCGGGTTCGTAAACATCGTGACGGCGGGCATGGCATCTTTCACACTCTTTTCTCACTTTATTCTATCATCACCAACGATCAAGTTCCCCATGAATCTTCGCTTCTCTCTGCGGCTTCTTCTCCTTCTGCTCACGGCGTCCGCGCTTCAAGCGCAGTATCTTTCCCGATCCGCATATGTTTCACCCCCGAAGCGCGAAATGCGCGGGGCGTGGATCGCAACGGTGTCCAACATCGACTGGACGACAAGCAACTCGCAGGCCAACCTGACCGCCACGCTCGATTCGCTGGTGAATGTTGGCGTCAATTCGATCTTCTTCCAAGTGCGCCCGTCGTGCGACGCGTTCTATGCCTCGGCGATCGAACCGTGGTCGCAATGGATCAGCGGCGCCGCACAAGGGACCAATCCCGGATATGATCCGCTCCAATTCGTCATCGATGCATGCCGTCAGCGCGGACTGGAGATCCATGCGTGGTTCAATCCGTATCGTGCCGTTGTCAACACGTCGAGTTCGAGTGTCGCGCCGACGCATGTCTCGGTCACCCATCCTGAATGGGTGCTCACGTTCGGTACGCTCAAGATCCTGAATCCCGGCATTCCATCCGTGCGCGAATATGTCACCGGCGTCATCATGGATGTGGCGAGGCGCTACGACGTGGACGGCATCCATTTCGACGACTACTTCTATTCCAGCAGCATTACCACCGAGGATCTGAACGAGTACAATCTTTACGGTGGCGGCATGTCGCTGGGGGACTGGCGTCGCGAGAACGTCAATATTCTCGTGCGTACGATCCGTGACAGTCTCGCGGCGTTCAATTCGCGGTTGAAGTTCGGGATCAGCCCGCCAGGCGCTTGGCGCCCATATCCGTACGGTCCGACGAGCTCAGGATACTTCTCGTACGATGCAATCTACGCCGATTCGCGCCGCTGGCTCCAAGAGGGGTGGATTGACTATCTCGTGCCGCAAGTATACTGGCACTTCGCCCATCCAACTGCTCCGTACGGTGTCTTGGCTGATTGGTGGAGCGACAACGCCTTTGCCCGACATATGTACATCGGTCAAGCTACATATAAAGCAGTGGATACGACTCAATCAGGGTGGTCCGTGAAGGAGCTCGCAGACCAAATTGACTTTGACAGAACTCAGGCGAATATACAAGGAAGTGTTCACTTCAGCGCACGGTATTTCAAAGAAAACAAACGCCGATTGAACGATTCGCTCCGGGGTTCCGTCTATCCGAAAGTGACCTCCGAGATCATCCGGCGCCCGTTCGCGCTGCGCCCGACGATGCCGTGGCGGGATTCCGTTCCCCCGGTGATGCCAGACAGCTTCCGGATCGAGCCGTCGGCCGGAAAGACGTATGCATTCATACGATGGAAAGCCCCCACGCCTGCATCCGATGGAGAAGTACCAGCGCGCTATCTTGTCTACTCATCAACGTCGCTCCCGATCGATTTCAACGAGCTCAGCAATGTTGTGTATGTGACAACGGGTACGAGCTACACAAAATTTCCCGCAACCGGTGACCCCAACGTCTACTACTTCGCCGTTACATCGCTGGATCGTCATGACAACGAGAGCCTGCCCACGCAAACATATGGCTGGAGCTACGGCGGAAGTGTCGTGGGGGTGGAAGAAACCCCGACGTTGCCGACCGCGATCGTGCTGAACCAGAATTATCCAAACCCGTTCAATCCGACGACCGTGGTCAGTTATCAGTTGTCAGTGGTCGGTGGGGTGGACCTGAGAGTGTATGACGTCTTGGGTCGTGAGGTGGCGGTGCTGGTGGATGCCGTGCAGCAACCGGGGAGATACCAAGTGACGTTCAACGGGGAAGGATTGGCGTCGGGCCTCTATTTCTACCGGCTCGTTGCCAGCGGGCTTGTGGAAACGAAGAAGATGCAGCTTCTAAAGTAAGTACGCGATCTACCAGTTCACCTTGCTCTTGCGACGAGCGTCGTTCTCGGAACCTTCGTTCCAGTCGGCGCTCGTGTGCTTTTCACATAGACCGAGAGGATAACGGACATTGAAGATCTCTGTGGTCTTCTCCGGACAGAACTCCCGGGCTTTCTTCTTCGTGTCAACGCAGATGGTGTCGGTCGCGATCCCTTCGGGCTGGTTGAAATACTCAAGCGGCAATCCGATGGCCGGGTCCTCGTAGGTGTGCTGCCAGAACCGGCCGATGATCGGAGCCGCCGCCCGTCCGCCTTGCCCATCGCTGCTTCCGAACTTGATCCGGACATCGTCGAATCCCACCCATGCGCCCGCAACCAGCTGCGGCGTGAATCCCACAAACCACGCGTCTGCATAATCGTTCGTGGTCCCGGTCTTGCCTGCGGCCGGTCCGTTGTAGAATGACCGGATCGCACGCGTTGCCGTCCCCCCGTTGACCGTGCCGGTCAGCATGTCCGTCATCAGGAATGCCGTTTCCTTGCTGAGGGCCTCCTTCTTTTCCGGCGTGCTGGTCTCGATGACGTTGCCGTCCTTGTCCTCGATCTTCAGGATCGAGATGGGAGAAACGAGCACGCCTTCATTCGCATACACGCCAAATGAGGAGGTGAGTTCCAGCGGGGAGACCTCCGGCGTACCTAGGGCGATCGATTCGTATGGCGGGACGGGCGAACGAATACCCATGCGTTTCGCATATTCAGCAACCTGGCGCGCCGGAGCGATCTCGAGGATCGCGCGCACGGTCACGAGATTGACCGACTGCTTCAGCGCCTCACGCAGCGTATACTTGCCGCCGATGGTCTTGTCGAAATTCTCGGGGGTCCATCGGGTGCCGTCGGGCATCGGGATGGTGACGGGGAGATTCTGGATCTCGTAACACGGGGGATATCCGTTATCGACGGCGACGGTATACACGAATGGCTTGAATGCGGAGCCCGGTTGGCGGCGGATCTGCCGGACGTGATTGAGTCCGTATTTAAACGTGCGGAAATTTCTTCCGCCGACCTCCGCGAGAATGTGGCCGGTGTGCGGATTGATCACGACGAATCCCACCTCGATGGTCTGCGCAATGCGCTTCACCGAATCGATGAACGCGGGATCCGTCTTGAATGCATTGATGATGCTGTCCCGCATTGCAGCGTTGCGCGCCTTTCGGTATGCCTCACTTTCCCGAATGACCTTGGAGACGTTCTCCGCGAGGACATCGGGGACTTTGTCCCAATCCCACGTCGCGTCGAAGCCCTTCTGGAATTCCGTTACATGCTCCTCGATTGCCGTGATCGCATGGCGTTGCATGCGGCTGTCAAGCGTGGTGTAGACCTGGAGGCCGTCCTCGTAGATGTCGAAGCCGTAGGTCTCCGCCTTTTTCAGAAGGAGCTGCCGGACCGATTCGACGAAGTGCGGAGCGATGCCGGCATGGAATTCCGCCGCGTCGAGATGAAACTCGAGCGAATCGCTCTTGATCGCTTCGACGGTCTGCGCAGTGAGGATGCCTTCTTCCACCATTTGGCTCAGGACGAAATCGCGGCGTCCGAGCGCGCGGTCGGGATGATTGATCGGATCGTAGTAGTTTGGCCCCCGCAGCATCCCGATGAAGATCGTGTATTCCTGAACGGTCAGGTCCGCGGCGGGCTTGCCGAAATACGTCTGCGCGGCAGATTCGATGCCGTACGCCTGCCGTCCGAAGAAGACGACGTTGATGTACAACTCGAGGATCTCGTTCTTGGTGAAGTTCCGTTCGATCTGGACGGACGTGAAGAACTCGCGGATCTTCCGTGTCACCTTGTCGAACAGCGATTCCCGCTTGCCCTTCAGCTTGTACAGATTGCGTGCAAGCTGTTGCGTGATCGTGCTGGCGCCCGCCTGGCGGAAGGTCGCGAGATTGACCGCCATCTGGCGCACAAACCGGGGAAGATTGACGCCCCAGTGAGAGTAGAAGTCTTTGTCCTCTGTTGCGAGTAGTCATTTGATCAGGCCTGGCGGGAGGCGGTCCAGCGTGACGCGCGTCCGGTTCTTGTAGAAGAACTGATCGATGACGATGCCGTCGGCAGAATAGACCTTGGTCGCGAGTTCGGTCTTTGGATTCTCGAGCTTCTCCAGAGGCGGGAGGCCGGAGATGATGTGGATCGTATACCACGTCAGCAGGGCCACTACAAGGAATGCCGCCGCGAGGGAAATGAGGTTGCGCTTGCGGAAGATGGGGCGTTGTTGTTGCATTCGGCTGCGGCGGAACTCCGGGTCGTTGAAGTACCGCTTCATATCCTCCGATGTATATTGCTGCGAGGCCATTGTTCTCCGAGTCTCGGCGGTCTAGCGATTCCGCCAGTTGCGGAGTTCGAGTCGTCGGCCGTCGAACACCGCAAACGTATTGCTCTCGATCCAGTCGCCAAGGTTGACGTACGCGCCGCGGCCGATCCGCCGGAACTGCGGCGTGTGGCTGTGTCCCATGACGACGTATTCGATGTTCTCGTCGCGGATCTTTTTCGATGCGTAGGCGGCCATGTCCGAATTTTCGTACTTGCGCTGGCCGGTATACTGGCGGCTGGCGCGCGACGACCGGCGTGCAATGGCGCCGGAACAATCGGGGTGCAGCAACGAGAAGAGCCAGATGTTGAACCGGTTCCGCAGGATGCGTTTCAGGATGCGATACCCGCGATCGCTCTTGACCAGTCCGTCGCCATGATGAATGAGGAACCGATGCCCGCGGATCTCGCGCACGGCCGGATCCCGCAGGATCTCCATCCCGAATTCCTTCTGGAAATAGTCCTTCAACCAGAAGTCGTGATTTCCCACGACATACATCAGACGGATGCCGCGTTCCTTCAGTTCCGCCAGCTTTGTGAAGAGGCGGTAATATCCTTTCGGGACGACGCTCCGGTACTCAAACCAGTAGTCGAAGAGATCGCCGACGATATACACCTGTTCCGCATCACGCTTGACGAAATCAAGAAAGTCGATGAGGCGGCGTTCCTTCTGCCGATCTTGTTCCGGCGTTCCTATGCCGAGATGGGCGTCGGAGAAAAAGTAGGTCCGGTTG
>JALONE010000066.1 GCA_025455125.1 Bacteroidota bacterium | reverse complement strand
TCCAGCAGCATGGGCAATAGAAGGATTGCTATAGAAAGGATCCGATGCACGTGGACTATGTGTCTCTCAGAACGATTATTCACACTGATTACTGATCAATGATTACTGACGACTGATGACTGATTACCGGCTCCCGACCACCGACATCTTCTCTTACTACTCTCTACTCTTTACTCCCTACTCCTAATACCTCTTCTCCCTCTTCCGGAAGAAATCACTAAGCGGCTTTATGTATGGCTCTGTCACATCGATCTCCACCGCGTCGAGCCGGGATTTCAGGAAGAGCGATTTGCGGGAACGCTGCAGGGTATCACGATGCTTGCGGAACGCCTCGCGCACTCGACGATCGCTGGTGTCAACCATGCGAACCGTTCCCCGCTCGGCATCGCGGAGATTCAGCAACCCGACGCGGGGCAATTCCTGCTCCCGCGGATCGTTCAGCACCAGTCCAACGAGATCATGGCGTTTCCCTGCGATCCGCAACGCCGCCTCGTAGCCGGTATCGATGAAATCCGACACGAGGAACACGATGCTCCGCTTCTTGTGAATGTGGTTCAGATACTCGAGCGCCCCGCGGATGCTCGTGCCGCGGCCCGATGGTTCGAACGAAAGCAGTTCGCGAATGATGCGGAGCGTGTGAGAACGGCCTTTCCGGGGCGGAACGTATTTCTCGATCGTGTCGGTGAACATCATCAGACCGACCTTGTCGTTGTTCTTCATCGCCGAGAAGGCGAGCACGGCACTGATCTCGATGGCGATGTCCCGCTTCAGAGCAGTTTGCGAGCCGAACGCCTGCGAGCCGCTCATGTCGACGAGGAGGATGACCGTGAGTTCCCGTTCCTCTTCAAAGACCTTCACGAACGGATGATTCAACCGCGCGGTCACGTTCCAGTCGATCGTCCGGACGTCATCGCCGAGTTGGTACTCGCGCACCTCGGAGAATTCCATCCCCCGTCCTTTGAAGACGGAGTGGTATTCACCCGAGAATACCTGGTTCACCATTCCCCGGGTGCGAATCTCGAGTTGTCGGACTTTCTTCAGAAGTTCACGTGGTTCCATAATAAGGGAGAAGTCAAAAGTCAGAAGTCAAAATGGGTTGGCAAGAATCTCCGGCCTTTTAACTTTTGCCTTGTGGCCTTTGACTTGGCTCTACGGCACCTCCACTGCATTCAGAATCTCCACTACGACCTGCTCGGACGTGATCTCCTCGGCCTCTGCCTCGTAGGTCACTGCGACACGGTGACGCATGACGTCCGGGCA
Organism: Bacteroidota bacterium; assembly: GCA_025455125.1. Taxonomy (GTDB): domain Bacteria; phylum Bacteroidota; class Ignavibacteria; order UBA10030; family UBA10030; genus JAKAJH01. The sequence continues at coordinate 5,117 of JALONE010000066.1, read as the reverse complement.
TATGGCACGAACATCTTCAGGAATGACGTACCCGCGGCGCTTGATGAAGGCATGCGCTTTGGCTGCGAGCGCAAGATTGATCGATGCGCGGGGAGACGCACCGTAACTGATCAGCGGTGCCAGTTTTTCAAGCTTGTAGTTCTTCGGTTCGCGCGTCGCGAAGACAATGTCGAGGATGTAGCGCTCGATCTTCTCGTCCATATAGACCTGACGAACGACATCGCGTGCCGAGAGGATCTCTTTCGGAGAGACCACGGTCTTCACGGGCTTATCGGCACCGGCGACATTCTGCCTCATGATCGCGAGCTCTTCCTCTTTCGTCGGATATACGATCTTCACCTTCAGCATGAAGCGGTCGACTTGCGCTTCGGGGAGCGGGTATGTTCCTTCCTGCTCGATCGGATTCTGCGTCGCCAGAACGAGGAACGGCTCTTCGAGCTTGAAGGTCTCTTCGCCGATCGTCACCTGGCGCTCCTGCATTGCCTCGAGCAGCGCACTCTGCACCTTTGCCGGGGCGCGGTTGATCTCATCCGCAAGAATGAAATGAGCAAAGATGGGTCCTTTCCGCGTTTGGAACTTGCCATCTTTCTGGTTGTAGATCATCGTCCCGACGAGGTCGGCGGGAAGGAGGTCGGGCGTGAACTGGATGCGCTGGAACTTCGCGCTGATGGCGGAAGCCAAGGTCTTGATCGTGAGCGTTTTCGCAAGTCCCGGCACCCCTTCGAGCAGAATATGGCCGTTGCAGAGGAGGCCGATGAGCAACCGATCCACCATCTGTTTCTGGCCGACGATGACCTTGCCGACCTCAGCCGTCAGTGTGTCGACGAACGCGCTTTCACGCTGGATCATTTCATTGATGGTCTTGATATCCACAAGCGTCTCCAATTGATGACATGATCGATACGAAGAAGATTAGACGGTTCGGCTCAGACCTGCGTTCCCGCCCATTCGCGCGAAAAATGCAACGAGCCACTCAGTTCCGGTGGTGCTGACTGGGCGGCTCGCTGATTCTGATGAAGAAAATAGGGAAGAAATGGGATTTGTTCAAGCATGGGCCCCCTCGTTGGGCTCCCCCGGAGTCATCCCCGGGGAGATTCCCGGGGAAACTCCCGGGGAGATTCCCGGCGAGGTTCCGGGGACATCCCGCATCTTCTTTCCGCTTCATTTCGCATATTCTCCTATGCATGATGCCACCATACCGCTGCCGATCGACGGCGTCCTCCAAGAACTCCGACAGGCACTCACCGGCGCTCGGCGCCTCATTCTTTCCGCTGCCCCGGGAGCCGGGAAGACTACGCGCGTTCCGATCGCGCTGCTCGATCATCCAGGTCTCGCCCATCAACGCATCCTCATGCTCGAACCTCGACGCCTCGCGGCTCGTCGCGCCGCCGAGTTCATGGCTTCACTCCTCGGGGAACAGACCGGTCAAGCCGTGGGATACCGCATTCGGGGCGAATCCAAGACCGGCCCGGCGACGCGTATCGAAGTGGTCACGGAGGGGATCCTGACGCGCATGCTGCACGACGATCCGGCATTGACCGGCATCGGTTTGGTGATCTTCGATGAGTTCCATGAACGGAGCATTCACGCCGATCTCGGTCTCGCACTCGTCCTCGATGTGCAAGATCACCTGCGCGACGACCTTCGCTTGCTGGTCATGTCCGCGACGCTTGACGGGATTGCGCTTCAGTCCTTAATGCCGGATGCGCAGGTAGTCGAATGTCCAGGCCGCCTCTTCCCCGTCGAGACCCGGTTCGCAGCGTTTCGATCAGACAAACCGATCGAAGTCCGTGTCGCCGAAACGGTCCGTCGTGTGTCGACGGAATCCGATGGCGACATCCTCGTGTTCCTCCCGGGACAGCGCGAGATCCTTCGGACCGAATCGATCCTGCATGAGCGTCCGATCTCCTCGGATGAGTTCGTCGTTCATTCGCTGTTCGGCGATGCCCCTTCAGCACAACAACTGGCCGCCTTGAATCCCGATCCGAACGGCAGGCGTAAGATCATTCTCTCCACAAATGTCGCTGAGACGAGCCTGACCATCGACGGTGTCCGCACCGTCGTTGATTCAGGATTGATGCGCGTATCACGGTTCGACCCCAATCGGGGGATGAGCGGTCTCGCTACCGTTCCCGTCTCTCGTGCGTCGGCGGATCAACGTCGCGGACGAGCGGGACGTCTTTCGAGCGGCCTCTGCGTTCGATTGTGGACCGAGCAAGAACATTCCGCCCTGCCGGCATACAATCAACCGGAGATCAAGACCGCAGACCTTGCCCCACTGGCGCTTGATCTGGCACTGTGGGGAGATGCGCGCGGTGCGTCCTTGCGATTCCTCGATCCGCCGCCGTCGGCCCATCTCCAGCAGGCACAACGACTGCTTCAACGCCTGGGGGCACTCGATGAAACACTCCAGTTGACATCGCATGGAAAGACGCTCGCACGATTCCCGACTCATCCCAGACTCGCCGAAATGATCGTTCGTGGTTCCGAACTTGGCTGTGCTGACGATGCATGTCTCATCGCCGCTTCGCTTGAGGAACGAAATCCGGGATCCCCGAATCAACGCGCCGACATCGACCTTGAATCCCGCCTGCATGCACTGAATGATACCCGCCGCTCCTCCTCCGCGGCATACGAGCGTATTCGTGCACAGGCACGCCGGTTGCGTCAGCTGATCTCAAAGGAAGAAGCGGGCGTTGCATTGGAAACGCCGCACGGGACACTTCTGGCTCTTGCGTATCCCGAACGTATCGGCAAACAGCGGACGGCGGGAAGCAATCGGTATCAACTCGCCGGCGGCGGAACGGGCGTTCTCCCCGAATCGAGTCTCCTGGCGCGTGAGCAGTTTCTCGCGATCGCCGATGCGGACGGGGCGAACGAATCTGCGCGTGTGTTCCTCGCAGCTCCCCTTTCCGTCAACGATCTTCGCCTCGTATTTGAGACGCGCATCACGCGGGAAGACGAGTCGCGATGGGATCCGCAGACTCAATCCGTGATCGCCCGGAGGGTGGAGAGACTCGAAGGAATCGAATTGCGGGAATTCCCGATCCAGCTTTCCGACGCCGATGCGACATCCGCAATGGCGGAGGGAATTCGTTCGATGGGAATCGATGTGCTCCCCTGGACGCAGGACGCGCGCACGTTTCAACAGCGCTCGGAATGGATTCGCATCGCTGGTTTCGCCGAGGCGGACTTGCCCGTCATGAGCAACGAACAATTGCTCTCTGACCTGGAACTGTGGTGCGGCGGCTCGCTTTCGTCTCTGCGTCGGCGCGAGCATCTCGCCTCTCTTCCCCTGCTTCAGCTCCTGAAAGCCCGGTTCACGCACGCTCAGCTGCAGCAACTCGACCGACTCGCCCCTGCGCATATTCTGCTCCCCACCGGAACCAAGGCACGCATTGACTATTCCGTGGATCCCCCCGTGCTCGCCGTGCGGCTGCAAGAACTCTTTGGACAAACCGATACGCCACGGATCGCCGGCGGACGGATTCCACTCGTACTCCACCTCCTCTCACCCGCCCAACGACCGCTCGCCGTCACGAAGGATCTGGCGAGCTTCTGGGCGACTACCTACCCCGAGATCCGCCGCCAGATGCGCGCACGCTATCCACGCCACGTTTGGCCGGATGATCCAATGACCGCGCCGCCCACAAGCAGGCCGAAGCGCCGGACTCGTTGATGCGCACGCCAATTCGACGGAACCTCCACGCATCCCTTCCGTGTTCATACCAGACACATTTGGGAATCCCTTAATGAATTCAGCTCGCAAACCATCGCTTGTCCTGCGATTCCTCGCAGGAATTGAACGCTTCGGCAATGCATTGCCTCATCCCGTCACCATTTTCGCCTTGATGGCAACAGCCGTCGTCCTGATGTCGTCAGTCCTTCAATCTTGGTCTGCCGTCCACCCCAGCACCGGGAAGGTGTTCGAGGTCGTCAACCTGTTGACGCCAGACGGAGCGCGCCGGATCGTAACATCGTTGGTTTCGAACTTCACAGCCTTCGCGCCGCTGGGAACGGTGCTTGTCGCATTGCTTGGAGTGGGAATTGCTGAGGGTTCTGGACTGCTCTCGGCGACGTTGCGCGCGTTCGTCCTCGCAGCCCCGCGACGTTGGATCCCGTTCGCCGTTGTGACCGCAGGCGTCCTGTCGAACGCCGCTTCCGAACTAGGATACGTCGTACTCATTCCGCTCGCCGCGATCGTTTTCATGAGCGTCGGACGTCATCCGTTGGCTGGAATGGCTGCCGCGTTCGCCGGTGTTTCGGGGGGGTACAGCGCCAACCTGATTCTGGGAACGATCGATCCCTTGCTTGCAGGCATCACGCAGGAAGCGGCCCGGCTCGTCGACGACACGTATGAGGTCTCCGCCGCAGCAAACTATTTCTTCATGATCGCATCGACATTTCTCATCGCGGGGATTGGAACTTGGGTAACGGTCCGGATCGTCGAGCCGCAGTTGGGCCCCCTTCCCGAACAGGAGCGATCTGAATTCCTCAAGCCTCTCGAATCATTGGAGAAACGTGGACTCATCGCAGCAGGACTCGCAAACCTCTTTCTCGTCAGCGTCGTCGCCTGGGCCGTCGTTCCCGCAGACGGCATCCTCCGCGATCCACGCACCGGGAGCTTGCTGCACTCTCCATTCCTCAACGGTATCGTCACCATCATCTTTGTCTTCTTTGCCTTCCCGGGTTTGGTGTACGGTCTCGTCACGCGTTCATTCCGACGGGATGCTGATGTCGTGAACGCAATGAATACCGCGATGAAGAGCATGGCGTCGTACATCGTGCTTGCATTCTTCGCGGCGCAATTCGTGTCGTTCTTCGGCTGGACGAATATCGGCGTGATCAGCGCCATCACGGGAGCGGAATTCCTGCGCAGTATCAATCTCACCGGCATTCCGCTCATCATCGCATTCGTTGCGCTCAGCGGATTGGTGAACCTTGCCATCTCCAGCGCATCCGCCAAGTGGGCCATCATGGCACCAGTGTTCGTGCCCATGTTGATGCTTCTCGGCTATTCGCCGGAATTGACGCAAGCGGCATATCGGGTGGGAGATTCCGTCACAAGCATCATCACGCCGATGATGTCGTACTTTCCCCTCATTCTCGTGACGGCG
>JALONE010000065.1 GCA_025455125.1 Bacteroidota bacterium | reverse complement strand
CCTGGCGGATCTCGACGCTGTCGGCAACACGACCAAAGCGGAAACGAAGGGCATCGCGATCGGATCAGCAGTCATCGCCGCAGTGTCGCTCTTCTCCAGTTTCATAGCGGTCATCGCGGTCGGCAGTGAAGACAAGATCAACCTCATGACGGTCGAGCAATACATCACGGAGGCAGGAAAACTGACCGTCGCCGAGCCGATGGTGTTCATCGGATTCCTGATCGGCGGTGCGGTACCATTCTTGTTCAGCAGCATGCTCATTCGTGCGGTAGGACGGGCAGCGTATTACATTGTTGTGGAATGCCGCGCCCAATTCCGCGATCCGGAGATCTGGAAAGGCACGAAGAAGCCCGACTACGGACGCGTGGTCAACATCTGCACATTAACGGCACAGAAAGAGCTGATCGGTCCAGGCATTCTCGCGATCATGACGCCGATCCTCGTTGGATTCGTTCTTGGTCCGTACGCACTGGGCGGTTTCCTCGCCGGCATGATCCTCGTAGGTCAGCTGCTCGCAGTCTTCATGGCGAACGCCGGTGGTGCCTGGGATAATGCGAAGAAGATGATCGAGGACGGCGTGTATGGCGGGAAGGGATCGGAAGCGCACAAGGCTGCGGTCACCGGAGATACCGTCGGCGATCCGCTGAAGGATACGGCCGGTCCGGCCATCAATCCGCTGATCAAGGTGATGAACATGGTCAGCCTGCTGACGCTGGGCCTCGTGCTGCAGTATAACCTCGTGAAATCGAATCTCCCGCCGGAAATGGCCGGCACGGCGTTGACCGTCGGCCTCATCGTTGTCATCGCCGCCGCCGCCGCGATCGCCTGGGCGATCTGGCAGAGCAAGCGGGAGAGCGGCGACTTCATGGAGCAGGAGTAGAGTGGAGGGGAATCAGTCGTCAGTTGTCAGTAGTCAGTGATCAGTCGTACATCGAGGAGAAGCGAAGCCCGGCAGAGAGTCTGTCGGGCTTCGTTGTTATTCGGAGGTAGCTACCCGGGCACAACCCCGGGTCCGACCCGGGTTCCAACCCGGGGTCAACAGAGAAGGGTTGTCCTGCGCTGCTGACCTGCAACAGTGAGATTCATTTCTTCTGAAGTGAGAGCCCGTACTCATATCCCCGCTTGAACGCATTCAGGTTCAGTTCCTCCGTCCCTTTCGGCACCGAGACCTTCACCGCTTCCTCCATCGCCTCCCTGCCGACCGCTCCCGTCATTGCGGTGAAGAAGCCCATCATTACGATGTTCAGGACCATTTTCTTCCCCAATTCCTCCGCGATGCGCGTTGCAGGGATCGAGTAATGCTTCAGGTCCTTCCGAAGGTTCGTCGGATTGACCAACTCCTCTTCCGTGATGAGGGTTCCGCCTTCCGCAAGTTCCGGCGAGAACTTCGTGTACGCTTCCTGCGACATCACGACCATCAAACTCGGCGTGGTGATATAGGGGTAGGCGACCGGCTCGTTCGAGACGATCACCTGCGCGCTGCAGGCGCTCCCCCGGGCTTCCGGTCCGAACGCCTGGATCATGGTCGCGTGCTTGCTGTCGAAGATGGATGCGGCACGGCCGATGATGTATCCGCTGAGGATGACGCCTTGCCCGCCGAATCCGCCGATCTTGATCTCAGTTCTTGCCATCGAACACCTTCTGCATTTCGGGAGACGGCACGTACTTGTCGCCGTATTTCCCGCGGTAATGGTCATACATCGCTTGCTGATATGGCGGCCGTTCGATGTCGACGAACTTGCCGACGATGATCTAGCTCTGGAAATCCATCCCGACGGTCTTCGTGTCCGCGCCGTGCCGGATCTCCGCGTGTTCCTGATAATACTCCATCTGATCGAGTCCGTCACCGAGCTTGTTGCGGCGGCTGAACAACGTCGGACAGGGGGCAAGGATCTCGACGAACGAAAAACCTTTCTTCCCCAACGCTTCCTTGATAGACTTCGTCAAATGCCGGACGTGGGATGCGGTCCAGCGCGCCACATACACCGCTCCGCATGACTCCGCCAGGAATGGAAGATTGAACGTCTGCTCGAAGTTGCCATGGGGCGTCGTGGAGGCGGTCGCATTGAGCGGCGTCGTCGGCGCGACCTGCCCGCCGGTCATTCCGTAGATCATGTTGTTCACAAGGATGACGGTCATGTCGACATTGCGGCGCGCGGCATGAATGAAGTGATTGCCGCCGATCGCCGTCAAATCTCCATCGCCGCTGTACACGACCACCTTCAATTCGGGATTCGCCAGCTTCAATCCCGTCGCGAACGGGATCGCCCGGCCGTGTGTTGTGTGAAACGAATCGAGGTCCAGGTATCCTGCAACGCGTCCCGTGCAGCCGATGCCCGACACGACCGCAACCTTGTCGAGGTTCAGGCCGCTCGTTTGCAGCGCGCGGATGAAACAGTTGACCGTGGTGCCGATTCCGCATCCCGGACACCAGATGTGGGGGATGCGATCCATCCGCAACAGCGATTCGATCGGATTCGCCGGAGCGGCCACTTCTTCATCGAACAATTGCTCTTCCACCATCACTTGGCTCCTTTCACGCTGTCACGAATCGCTTCGTAGATGTCCTTCGGATTGTGGACGGTTCCACCGGCGTGCGGGACACAGACCGTGTTGGCCCGTCCGGCCGCGCATCGCTCGACCTCGAGTGTCATCTGGCCGAAGTTCAATTCCGGGACGACGAATGCCTTCACCTTCGAAGAGAGTTCGCGGATGCGCTTCTCCGGGAAGGGCCACGCGACGACCAGTCGAAGATGTCCGACCTTCAGTCCTTCGCTGCGCGCCTGCTCGATCGCAGGGAGTGCCGTGCGGGAGGTGATGCCGTAGGTCACCACGACAATATCTGCCCCTTCCACGCCGTCCTCGCGATAGTCGACGATCTTTTCCGCGTTCAGCTTGATCTTGTCCACCAGACGCCGGACGAGACGCGCCTGGGTGCCGACTGTCATGTTCGGATATCCCTTTTCGTCGTGCGTCAATCCGGTCACGTGCATGTGATAGCCGTCGCCCGCCTTCACCATGTCGGGGACGAGATCGGCCTTGGGCGCGAAGGCGAGATACTCTTCTTTCGAGCCGGTATGCATCCGTCGCGGTGTCACCTCGATCTTGTCCGCCGAGGGGATCACGACGCGCTCGATCATGTGACCAACGCACTCATCCATCATGAAGAGCACCGGCACGCGATACTGTTCCGCCAGATTGAAGGCCTTGATGGTGAGATCGAAACATTCCTGCGGGGAATTCGGGCAGAGGGCGATGATGCCGTAGTCGCCATGCGAGCCCCAGCGTGCCTGCATCATGTCCCCCTGCGCAGGCATCGTCGGGAGACCGGTCGATGGTCCCGCCCGCTGGACGTCCACGAGGACAAGCGGTGTTTCGGTCATCGCGGCGAGGCCGATATGTTCCATCATGAGCGAGAAGCCTGGGCCCGATGTGACGGTCATCGTCTTCTTTCCCGCCCACGCAGCACCCTGGATCGCGATCGATGAAGCGATCTCGTCCTCCATTTGGATGAACACGCCGCCGACGAAGGGGAACCGTTCGGCGATGCGCTCGACGACCTCCGTCGAGGGAGTGATCGGATATCCTGCGACGAAACGACAACCTGCGGCGATGGCCCCCTCGCTGCACGCGTGGTCGCCGTCAATGAAATGCGCGCCGGTCAGCACGCCAATGGGATCAGCGGTCGCCACGTCAGTGTCCTTTCGTCGGTTTCTTGATGAAGCCGTAGATGGCGAAGTCGGGACAGACCATCCCGCAGATGTCGCAGCCCGTGCAATTATCCTTGCGCGCGAGCACCGGCGGATGATAGCCTTTTGCGTTGTACTGACTCGACAGATCAAGTGCATCCGTCGGACAGAATTCGACGCAGAAGCCGCAGCCCTTGCATCGTTCGGCCATGATCACGACCGAGCCGCGGGCTTTTTTTGTGGGAGTGGGTTCGGACATAGGAAAGGGAGGTCTAGGTGAGATGGCAAATGAAAGATGGCATATGGTAAATGGCAAATGTGATACGAGAGAACAAGTCAAAAATCATAAGGTAAAAGTCAAAAGGCATAAGTTATAAGGATGAGTCGTCGAGGAAATGAACGAACAAGCCGTCGCGGAGTTTGGGTTCGAACCAGGTCGACTTCGGCGGCATGATCTTGCCCGCATCGGCGATGGCCATGAGCTCCTGCACAGATGTCGGATACATGCTGAATGCGACCGCCATTTCTCCGGAATCGACACGGCGCTCGAGTTCTCCGAGTCCGCGAATCCCGCCGACGAAATCAATCCGCTTGTCCGTGCGCGGGTCCTTCACGCCAATGATCGGGTCGAGCAGATACTTCTGCAGGATCGAAACGTCCAAACGCTCGACCGGATCGACGATTGTCTGCAACCGTTCGCTCGCCGTCAGCACGTACCACTGTCCCTTCACATACATCCCCACCTCCCCTTTCTTCACGGGGCGATACTGCAATGGCACTGGAACAGCTGCGAAATCCGGACAGAGTTGTTCCAGCAACGACGCACGCGAAAGTCCGTTGAGATCCTTCACCACGCGGTTGTAGTCGAAGATGCGGAGCTGACTGGCGGGGAAATAGACGGCGAGGAAGAAATTGTACTCCTCGTCGCCGCGATGATCCGGATTCTGCTTCGCCCGTTCGCGTCCGACGATGGCAGCGGCAGCAGAACGATGGTGACCGTCAGCAATATAGAGCCGGGGAATGCTTCTGAAGAGTGCGACCAACTGGTCGATGTCTGTGTGCGAATCGATGATCCAGCTTTGATGCCGGATACCGTCCGCAGCGACGTGATCATTCGCAGGGGACTTGGCGGTCACGCGCGCGACGATCGCATCCACGCCAGCGTTGTCTGGATACGTCAAGAAGATGGGTCCGGAGTGTGCATTGGTGACCCGAACATGCTCGCACCGATCCTCTTCCTTGTCCTTCCGCGTCAGTTCGTGCTTCTTGATGGTGTCATTCCAGTACTCCTCGACGGACGCACAACCCACAAGACCGTACTGCGTACGTCCATCCATCGTCTGCGCATACACATAGAGTGCGGGCGTCGGATCCTCGACCAGCACCCCGTCGCGGATGAGCGTTCGGAGGTTCTCTTTTCCTTTGGCGTACACGCGGGGATCGTGGAGGTCGATGGCGGGATCGAGGTCGATCTCCGGTTTGCCGACGTGCAGGAATGAGAGCGGGTGACCCGCGGCTTCCGCGCGGGCTTCGTCGGAGTTCAGCACATCATACGGCTTGGAGGCGACTTCGCCTGCTACATCCGGACGAGGCCGGAAGGCTTTGAACGGTCGGATCGTTGACATGGTTCGTCCCGGACTATGCGTGTCCTTCCGATTCGAACGTCTTCACGACCTTCAATGCGATTTCAACGCCCACTCGATCCTGCGCCTCGATCGTCGAGCCGCCGATATGCGGGGAAACGCTGACCCGCGGGTGAGCCAAGAGGGCCTTTATGGCTTCGGTTGGAGGTTCCTGGGCGAACACATCCAGTCCTGCGCCAGCAACCTTGCCGCTATTGAGCGCATCGAGAAGCGCCGCCTCATCCACCACGCCGCCACGGGAGCAGTTGATGACGACGACTCCCTTCTTCATCATGTCGAATTCCTTCTTCCCGATCGCCGGGCCGGTCTTCTTGTCGAACGGGATGTGGAGCGTCAAGAAGTCCGCATTTGCGAGTACGCGTTCCTTCGTCGTAATCTCGACGAAGAAGTCCATCGGCGTGAAGGGGGGATCGTACGCTAGGACGTGCATGCCGAACGCCAATGCGCGTCGGGCGACCTCCTTTCCGATATTGCCGAGGCCGATGATCCCGAGGCTCTTCTTATACAGTTCGAAGCCCTGGGAGTATTCCTTCTTCGGCCAATTCCCCTGACGCATTTCCGTCGTGCTGACATTGAGGAACCGGGAGACCGCGAGCATATGACCAATCGCCAGTTCGGCGACCGAGATGGCCGACGCACCGGGGGTATTCATGACCTTGATCGATCTCGCTTCCGCCGCCGGGACGTCGATGTTGTCGAGACCGACGCCGCCACGGGCGATGAGCTTCAGGTTCTTTCCGGCGTCGATGACCTCTTTCGTCACTTTTGTCGCAGAGCGCACAACGATACCGTCGTAGCCGCCAATGCGCTTGAGCAATTCGTCGGGGGTCAATTTCACTTGATCGACCTGATGCCCGGCATCGGTCAGGATCTTCGCACCTTCGGGGGAGATACCATCCGTTATGAGGATCTTCATTGGATCACCTTCACGATAATGTCGGAGAGTCGTGCAGCGGGAGGACTCTTGAAATGGAGGTTTTCTTGTGGTTTCATAATAGCGAAAATTGCCAAAACGAGCAACCAACGGATGCCGCGGGTGGAGAACAACAAGAA
>JALONE010000064.1 GCA_025455125.1 Bacteroidota bacterium | reverse complement strand
ACGGCGAGGAATGCCTCCTGCGGGATCTCCACACGGCCGACCTGCTTCATCCGCTTCTTTCCTTCCTTCTGCTTCTCAAGCAGTTTCCGTTTTCGGGAGATGTCGCCGCCATAGCACTTGGCCAGCACGTTCTTCCGCATCGCGCTCAGCGATTCCCGGGCAATCACCTTGCTCCCAATCGCAGCCTGGATGGCGACATCGAACATTTGACGCGGAATCAGCTCCTTGAGTTTCGCACACAGTTTTCGCCCCCATTCATAGGCTTTTTGACGATGCACGATGGTCGAAAGAGCATCGACCGGTTCCCCGTTCAGCAAAATATCCAGCTTCACCAATTCGGATTCGCGATACTCGAGGAAATCGTAGTCGAACGAGGCGTAGCCGCGGGACATCGATTTCAGCTTGTCGTAGAAGTCAAAGATGATCTCGGAGAGCGGCAATTCGAAGTGGATGTCCGCGCGCTCGGTCGACAGATAGGTCGTGTTCTTATGCACGCCCCGTCGATCCATGCACAACTTCATGATGCTACCGATGTATTCCGTCGGCGTGATGATCTGCGCCTTGACGTACGGTTCTTGCACCGACTCGATGTGCGACGCATCGGGCATCAGCGCGGGATTGTCGACAAGGATGAGATCCTTATCGGTCTTGATGACGCGGTATTCAACGTTCGGCACCGTATTGATGAGTGCCTGGTTGTACTCCCGCTCGAGCCGTTCCCGGATGATCTCCATGTGCAGAAGACCGAGAAAGCCTGCGCGGAAACCGAAGCCGAGCGCAACGGAAGACTCGGGCTCGAAGGTGAGAGAAGAATCGTTCAGTCGAAGCTTCTCCAGCGCCTCGCGGAGTTCCGCGAAGTCGTCGCTGTTGGAAGGATAGAGGCCGCTGAACACCATCGGCTTCACTTCCTTGTACCCAGGGAGCGGCTCCGACGCGGGAGATTCTGCGGACGTGACCGTATCTCCGACCTTCGTATCGTGGACATCCTTCACGTTCGCGATGAGATAACCGACATCACCGCAGCCAAGCGTGCCGGTCCGTTTCCGTTCCATCTCCAGAACGCCCACATCGTCCGCTTGAAATGTCTTGCCATTGTAGAGGAACTTTACTCGCTCCTTTTCGCGCAATGTCCCGTCGACGACGCGGACGTACGCAACCGCGCCACGATACTCATCAAAAACGGAATCGAAAATGAGGGCGCGCAATGGCGCATCGGGATTTCCGGCGGGAGCAGAGATGCGTTGGACGATCGCTTCGAGCACTTCATGCGTGCCGATCCCCGACTTCGCGCTCCCCATCAGGATCTCCTCCTCCCTGCAGCCGATGAGGTCGATGATCTGCTTCTTCACCGTGTCGATCATCGTTTTGGCGCTGGGAAGGTCGATCTTGTTGATAAAGGGGATGATCTCCAGCCCCGCGTCGATCGCGAGATACAGGTTGGAGATCGTCTGCGCTTCCACCCCCTGCGTCGCATCGACGACCAGGATCGCTCCCTCGCACGCGGCGAGCGAACGGGAGACTTCGTAAGTGAAGTCCACATGGCCCGGCGTGTCGATGAGATTCAGGACGTAGTTCTGCTTGTTCTCGGCCGTGTACTTCAGCTGAATGGCGTGCAGCTTGATGGTGATGCCGCGTTCCTGCTCGAGTTCCATGTCGTCGAGCATCTGCTTGGTCAGATCCCGGGCAGCGACGGTTCCGGTGTATTCAAGCAGGCGGTCGGCGAGCGTCGACTTGCCGTGATCGATATGGGCGACAATACAGAAATTGCGGATATGCTGCATGTGGGAGGAGCCAGGTGTTCCAGAAACAAGAAAGAGTAAAAGGATTCGGGAGGACGACCCGGAACCTTTTACTCCGAATTCTTACAAATATAGCGGAAAATTGGGAGAACGGCAAGGAACAGCGGGCGCTGCGATGAACCCTTTTAGGAAGAATTCCAGCAAGAAATCAGCCATATTGTTCCTGTTATCGATCAGAGGATGAACGATGGACATCGTAGTTGTCGGAGGAAGTGGATTCATTGGGCGAGCACTGATTGAGGAATTGCTTCCCCATGGTCACAAGATTGTATTGACAACGCGTCATCCGGAGCGGGGGCACGAATACAGCCGGGCGGATGTACGCATCATCAGATGGGATGGACGAACAGCGGGTGCGCTTGTGCGGGAGCTTGAGGGATCTCAGGCGGTCGTGAATTTGGCGGGTGAGTCGATCGCAGCGAGGCGGTGGTCATCGGCGCAGAAGGAACGAATCTTACGCAGCAGACTCGATCCGGCGCAGGCGCTTGTTGAGACAATCATGGGATCGGAGAACGGTCCACGCATTTTGGTGAACGCATCGGCAGTCGGTTACTATGGAGACGTGCCAGAGGGGGAAATCACGGAGGATTCACCGCCAGGGCGGGGTTTTCTGGCGGAGGTCTGCAATAGTGTAGAAAAAGCGGTTCTAGACCGGGGCTTAAGCCCCCTAGGCCCCTTAGGGGGCGGGCTGAGGATATGCCTCATCCGCACCGGCATCGCCCTCTCCCCTCATGCCGGCGCGCTCCAAAAACTCCTCCTACCCTTCCGCTGCTTCATCGGCGGACCGCTTGGCTCCGGCCAACAATGGATGCCCTGGATCCATATCGCCGATGTCGTCCGATCGATCCGGTTCCTCCTCGAACACCCTACAGCCGCCGGACCGTTCAACCTCACAGCCCCCAATCCTGTCCGTATGAACGAGTTCGCCAGGACTCTGGGGCGCGTCCTCAACCGCCCCTCCATTATTCCCGCTCCAGGCTTCGCCCTCAAACTCCTCCTGGGTGAAATGGCCGGACCGCTCCTGCTCGAGGGACAACGCGCCATTCCCCATCGCCTTCAACAACTCGGCTATTCGTTCAAATTCTCGATCCTCGAGGAGGCTTTGCTCGATCTACTCAGGAAGGAATGACCGCCACTACTTGCACTGATGGACACTGACTCTTCTCTCCCTCACCAACTATCAGTGTTCATCAGCCTTTCATCCGTGCAATCCATGTTCTTCTTCTAACCCCGCCTTCTAACGTATCGGCACCCGGAACCGTATCGCCGCCGACCCAAGATCATCCGACACGTCAAACCCGTACAAACTTGCCCCCACATACGCATCCACAATGTTGAGGATGTACGTCAACGCGATATAGATCGCATACTCATCACGAATATCGTGATAGCCATCCCTGATATCTTTGAGGATCTTATCCCCAGTGCGAGAGACCGAATCCTGAAGAACGGATGCCGAGTACCGATCCCGGTAATCTTTATATCGCTTGTTCGCCGTGATCCATTGGCTGACAAAAAACCCGCCCGCTCCCCAGATGATCGGTATCGTGTAGTATCGCTCGGCGTACACCTGTCCCGCTCCGGGAAGAACCGCCGACAACGCCATGGCGAGCGTTCCGGATTTCTCAGTGCGAATGGTGATCGTGGATTCCTCCGGTGCAGATGCTCGGAGCGACGCATAGATGGGTGCGTCTGGCCGAACGAGAGAAGAAAGGACGCGCTGTTGCGCGAACGCAGTCCCGGCCGCCGTCAGGACGGCCAGGATCAACGCGTACAGCTGTGGGGATTTCATGGGAAGCGTGCGTCAATGACCGACGAGGGCGATCGCTTCGATCTCGACCCGAACATCGCGCGGAAGCCGCGCAACTTCGACCGTGCTGCGTGCCGGTGCCGTTGAACCAAGATACTCGGCATAGACCTCGTTCATCGCCGCGAATTCGTTCATGTCCTTAAGAAAGACGGTCGTCTTGAAAACGGACGAGAATGATGCGCCGCCGGCTAGAAGGACTTTTTCCAGGTTCTTCAGAACCTGATGGGTTTGCGCCTTGATGTCCCCCTCGATCACCGCGCCCGTTGCAGGGACGATGGGTACTGTCCCGGAAACATACAAGAACTTGCCGTCCACGAGGACCGCCTGGCTGTAGGGTCCGATCGGTTTCGGGGCGTTTTCGGTCAATACTTTGTGCAGAGCCATGGTCGTCTTCCCTTTGTTCTGTCGTGTGTCGATCAGCGGCCTGATTCAAAAATATCCAGCAACCGGTCCAAGTCGTCCAGTGAATAGTATTCGACCACAATCTCCCCTTTCCCCCCGCCGCGCGGATGGACCTTCACCCGCGTCCCCAATGCGATGCGCAGTCGTTCCTCGACATCATGCACGTCCGATGTGACCCCCGTCGCCTGCCGTCCGGATTTCCCGGACTTCTTCGTCCCTTGTGCGAGTGCACGCACCAGCTCTTCAACCTTCCGCACGGACAATCCGCCGTCGATGATCTTCTCATACATCCGGAGCTGATGCTTCTCGCTCGGCATCGCGATCAACGCGCGCGCATGTCCCATCTGGATCTTCTCGCGCCGCAAGCCGTCCTGGATCTTCCCCGGGAGCTTGAGCAGCCGCAAGAAGTTCGTGACCGTGCTCCGTTCCTTGCCGACGCGCTGGGCGACATCGTCCTGCGTCAGATGGCATTCGGTGATCAGTCGCTGATACGCCTGCGCGACTTCGATCGCATTCAGTGTTTCCCGCTGGATGTTCTCGATCAGCGCGAGTTCCAGCATCTCCTCGTCGGACGAGATGTCGATGATATACGCCGGAATCTGGCGAAGCTTCGCTCCTTGAGCAGCCCGCAATCGCCGCTCCCCGGAGATCAGTTGATACCCATCTTCCACGCGCCGAACAGTGATCGGCTGGATGATCCCCTTTTCCTTGATCGACCGGGTCAATTCCTCAAGAGCAGTCTCATCGAAGTCGAGCCGGGGCTGGAATGGATTCGGCTTGATCCTCGTGATGTCGATGCTCGCGATGATGCCGATCTCTCCCGTATCCCGCCGCACCGACCCCTCGCGCACGTTCACCTCGAGCTTTGGCCCTTTGGGAATGAGTGCGTTCAATCCCCGACCGAGTACGTTCTTCTTTAGCTGATTTGTCATTCGTTTGGTCCTACATACCCGCCGATCGCGCCGGTAGCGCATCGTACAGGCGATTGTTCTTCATGACCTCCTGCGCCAGATCCATGTAGTTGCGCGTTCCGGAGCATACAGCATCATACAGCAGGATGGGCTTGCCGAAACTGGGCGCTTCGCTCAGACGGATATTCCGGGTCACGATCGTTCCAAAGACCTTGTCGCCAAAATACCGTCGCACCTCTTCGACAATCTGGTTCGATAGCCGCAAGCGCGAATCGAACATCGTCAGCAACACTCCCTCGATGTCCAGGTTCGGATTCAAGTTCTTCTTCACCATGTTGATCGTGTTGAACAATTGCCCGAGTCCCTCGAGCGCAAAATATTCGCATTGCACCGGAATGAGCACGGAATCCGCAGCGCTCAGCGCGTTCAGCGTCAACAGCCCGAGCGAGGGAGGGCAATCGATCACGACAAAGTCGAAGCGGTCCCGGACCGGCTGAAGCGCCGCGCGCAGAAGGTGCTCCCGATGCTCCGCCTCGATCAATTCCACCTCGGCACCGACGAGGTCGATGTGAGAGGGAAGCACCGACAGGAACGGCATTTGGGTGGGGATGATCGCAGATGCGGCATCGGAGGCACCGACCAACACCTCGTAGATCGTCTTCCCGTCGGGAGCCGTCGCGCCGACACCGCTCGTCGCGTTGGCCTGGGGATCATTGTCCACCAGGAGGACGCGCTTCTCGGCCGACGCCAACGAGGCAGCAAGATTGATGGCTGTCGTTGTCTTGCCGACGCCCCCCTTTTGATTCGCAATGACGATGATCTTTGACATGCGGAAAATATACGGCTTATTGCATGGGTCTGCAAACGATCCGCTTATCCCAACCGCTCTCCGACGGCGATGCGATATCCGCGGAGAAACTCGTCGATCGGCATGCGCCGCTTCCCTTCCTGCTGCACATCCACAAGTGCCACCACGCCGTTGCCGGTCGCCACATGAAGCGCTGTCGGCGTCACCTGTGTGATTGTTCCCGCCGGTTGCGTCGGGATCCCTTCGAGAATGTTCGCCCGGTAGATCTTCAGTACACGCTCGCCGTGCATCGTCCATCCGCATGGAGAGGGAGAGAGTCCCCGCACGCGATCATGGACCTGCTTGGCCGTCATCGTCCAATCGATGCGGCAGTCTTCACGAAAGATCTTCGGGGCGCGCGAGACGAGCGTGTCATCCTGCGCCTGCGGCACGGCCTTCCCCGATTCGATCGCACGGACCGTCTCCAACACGACGTCTGCGCCCAGCATCGCCAACCGATCATGCACATCGCCGGCGACATCATCCGGTCCGATGGGAATGGAACGCTGAAGCAGCATTGATCCCGTGTCGACCTTGTCCTGAAGAAAGAACGTGGTCACTCCGGTCTCCGTCTCCCCGTTGATGATCGCCCAATTGATGGGAGCCGCACCGCGATACTTCGGCAGCAGGGACGCATGCAGGTTGAATG
>JALONE010000063.1 GCA_025455125.1 Bacteroidota bacterium | reverse complement strand
GATCTTTTTCATTCGGATGGCTTCGAGACGGTATTAGGTTCCGTGGCAGTTCTTGTACTTCTTCCCCGAACCGCAAGGACATGGGTCGTTCCGGCCAACCTTATCCGCAACACGAACAGGTTGAACCTTGTTGGCAGCCGGTGGTGCTTCGCGACCTTCGCCTTCGTGTCCTGCACCCGGAATCGGCTGGCGCGCTGCGGCGAAACCCGCACCGTCCGCCGATGCATGCGTCAAGGTCATATCCTCGCGACGCAAGGGTCGGCGCGGACGTGCAATGGGGAGTTGCTCGGGACGTTCGGGATACAACTTGAAGACCATGTTCAGCACGTCGCTGGCGATGAGATCCATCAATTCCATGAACATGCGGAAGGACTCTGACTTGTATTCCACCAAAGGATCCTTCTGGCCGTACCCACGGAGATGGATTCCTTCTTTCAAATCGTCCATCTCGCGCAGATGGTCTCGCCACTTCGAATCGATCACCTGGAGCATCGCCATGCGCTCGAGCGTGGACATGAGCTCCGTCCCAATCTGCTCTTCCTTCCGACGGTAGAATTCCTGTGCCAAGCGGAGCACTTCTTCTGCGACACCGCCTTCACCGAGTCGTTGGAATTGCTCCGGCGTCATCTGGAGGTCGATGAGAAATCGCGCCCGAACCTCCTCGGCGAGACCGGAAAGGTCGCCGCTTCCGTAATAGGCCGCCACCGTCTTCTGAACCAGATCCCGCAGCATGTCAAAAATGTCATCGCGCAGCCGTTCACCGAGCAATGCATGTCGCCGACGTGAATAGATGACCTCGCGCTGCTGATTCATGACGTTATCGTACTCGAGCAAGCGCTTCCGGATGCCGAAGTTGTTCTCTTCGACCTTCTTCTGCGCCCGCTCCACCGAACGGGTGATCATCGGGTGCTGGATGACCTCCCCTTCCTGCAATCCCATCCGTTCCATGATACGCGCGATGCGCTCGCTTCCGAACAACCGCATGAGGTCGTCCTCAAGCGCGAGGTAGAACCGCGACGAACCCGGATCTCCCTGACGGCCGGCGCGACCACGCAGCTGACGGTCGATGCGGCGGGCTTCGTGGCGTTCCGTGCCGACGATGTGAAGGCCGCCAAGATCACGCACGCCGGGTCCCAATTTGATGTCCGTTCCGCGGCCGGCCATGTTTGTCGAGATCGTCACCCCGCCGGGCAATCCCGCATGCGCAACGATCTCGGCTTCCCGCTGATGTTGCTTCGCATTCAGGACGTTGTGCGGAATTCCTTTTCGTTTGAGCATGCGGCTGATCGTTTCCGACACATCGACGCTGGTCGTACCGACGAGGACCGGACGCTGGAGCTTCCGCATCTCCTCGATCTCTTCGATGACCGCGTTATACTTCTCCCGCTTCGTCTTGTATACATGGTCATCCTGGTCGTCCCGCACCATCGGCTTGTTCGTCGGAATGACGACAACATCGAGCTTGTAGATGTCGAAGAATTCTCCCGCTTCCGTCTCGGCGGTCCCCGTCATCCCGGCAAGCTTCTTGTACATGCGGAAGTAGTTCTGGAGCGTCACGGTTGCCAGCGTCTGCGTGTCTCGCTCGACCTTGACCCCTTCCTTCGCCTCAATGGCCTGGTGGAGTCCTTCTGAATATCGGCGGCCTGCGAGCAATCGTCCCGTGAATTCGTCGACGATCATGATCTTGCCGTCTTCCGACACGACGTATTCGACATCCTTCTCGTACAGGCTATAGGCCTTGAGCAGCTGCAAGATGGTATGGATCCGATCGTTCCGTTCCGCAAACAGCTTGGAGACGTCGTCTTTCTTTAGCTGTTTTTCCTCGACGGAGAGAGAGGCATCCCCTTCGATCAGACTCAACTCGGTGCTGATATCCGGAATAACAAAGAGTTCCTTGTCGTTCCCTGGATACGCCTGTGCAAGAGTTTCGCGCCCCTTTTCCGTCAAGTCGATCTGGTGGGATTTTTCATCGATGCTGAAGAACAACTCATCATCGATCTCATGCATGCGGGCGGATTGATCCTGCATGTATTCACGCTCGGTCTTCTGCATGAGCGTCTTGTTCGCCGGCTCGGAAAGGAGCTTCATCAGCTTCTTGTTCTTCGGCAATCCGCGTTGGGCGCGCAACAGTAGCACCCCCGCTTCCTCAGTGTTCCCCCTGGTGAGGGCAGTCTCTGCATCCGTTGCGATCTTGGCGACAAGCGTTTGCTGCGCGCGAACGAGCCGATCGACGTAGGGCTTCATCTCATCGAACTTGTGCTCTGCGCTGGCTACGGGCCCGCTGATGATCAGCGGGGTTCGGGCCTCATCGATGAGAACAGAATCGACCTCGTCCACGATGGCATAATTGTACGGCCGTTGGACCATTTCGTCCGGACTAAGCACCATGTTGTCGCGAAGATAGTCGAAGCCGAATTCGTTATTAGTCCCATAGGTGATGTCGGCAGCGTACTGACGCCGGCGCGTGGCGGGGTCCATGTGCGTCAGGATCACCCCGACGGTCAGACCGAGAAATTCGAAGACGCGCCCCATCCACTGGCTGTCGCGGAGCGCGAGATAGTCGTTCACGGTAACAATATGCACTCCACGGCCCGGGAGCGCGTTCAGGTACGCCGGAAGTGTTGCGACAAGCGTTTTTCCCTCTCCGGTCGCCATTTCCGCGATTCTCCCCTGATGCAACACAGCGCCACCCATCAACTGCACGTCGAACGGGACCATGTCCCATTTGACCTTATTGCCAGCAACGTCCCAGAGCTGTCCAACCATACGACGGCATGCTTCCTTCACAACAGCGAATGCCTCAGGCATGATCTCACTCAGCGCTTCCTCGATGGCAGCATCGAGTTCCTTATTCAACTCGTCGATCTTGGCGTACAGTGCCTCGTGGGCCTCGAAGGAGGTCCGTTCCTTGAGCTGCTCGCGTACGGCCGCGATCTCGGCCTCGATCTCCTTTGTATGTTCCCGAATGGCAGCTCGGAATTCCTCCGTCTTGGCCCGCAGAGCATCCTCGGACAGCTCTGCAAGTTGCGGGAACACCGCATTGACCTTTTCCACCAGAGGTGAGAGAGACCGGACGTCCTTCTCCGACTTTGAACCAAAAAATCTCTTCAACAGCGTGAGCATCGTGATTCCTGAAATTGAGTCAATTCATATCAATATATCCAAAATTGCACGGCAAGGCAACCCGACTTGCGATGGCGGATTACCTTGCATTTCTCCTGTTTTCGGGTGAGATTCAACTCGTTGCGTCCACAAGCGACGGTCTCCCTATGCGCATTCCTTGCTTCATCGTCACGCTCTTCCTGTTCCTCGGCGGTTGCTCGTCTTCATTTCGTACTGCCACTGTTGATCCGGTCAAGACATTCCGTGAAGCGACGATTCGTCTTCTGAGCGACTCCCTCTTCATACCCTCCAACGCAGCGGTCAAGATCGTTTCTCTGCAGACCGGCGAGGTGCTCTATTCGCGGAACAGCAAACTACTTATGCGGCCCGCCTCGAATACAAAATTGTTGACATCAGCGGCGGCATTGCATGTCCTGGGGACCCAGTACGAATTCCGTACAACGCTGGAATGTGATTCCCTTGACGAAGCATCAGGAACCTGTTACACGCTCTATCTCCGAGGCGGGGGCGATCCTGACCTGACGGACGCACAGCTTGATTCACTCGCAAGGCAATTGAGATCCCTCGGTATTCAGCGGGTCGATGGCGATGTGATCGCCGACGCTTCTTTTTTCGACAGCGAGTATTGGGGACCAGGATGGATGTGGGACGATGAGACCGATCCGGATGGCATGCCGGTTTCAGCCATTTCGGTCAACAAGAATTGCGTCCGGGTAACCGCTCGGCCCGATTCCGCCACAGCCCGCTTCGTCCAGGTGAATGTCGAGCCGCCTACGAACTACGTTTCCGTCAGCAACTGCGCCGTGATCTCCACGGACACCCTACTCCCTCGTTTGACGATCAAGCGCCTGTTCAAGGAACGGATGAACACGATCCTGGTGGAAGGGGCAATGCGGCCTTGGGATCGTCCTCGGTCTGTCCGCACCACGGTCTGGCAGCCCGAGCTGTATGCAGCCACGTTGCTCCGGGAGTCATGCGAACGCGCCGGGATCGGGATCACGGGCATGGTCCGCTTCGGAGCCGGACCAACGAACGGCCGTGTACTTGCGACGCACAGCCAACCCATCGATTCCATGATCGTGAACCTGAACAAGATCAGCGACAATCTGTCGGCCGAAAATGCTCTGAAGACATTGGCGGCGACCGTCTACGGTATCCCCGGTTCATTCTCCTCGGGCCTCTCGGTCGTCCATCAAACGCTGGCGAAGCTCAACATTGATACGACTGCGTACCGTTTCGTCGATGGGTCAGGCCTTTCGCACTACAACCTCATATCTGCCGAGGCCATCATTCAGCTGTTGCAAGGGATGTATGCCAGTTCCGAACTATTCCCGCTGTACTACGCCTCCCTTCCGATTGCCGGCGTAGACGGTACACTCGCGCGACGGATGCGTGGGACGCCCGCGGAAGGGAATCTTCGAGCGAAGACCGGAACTATCGCCGGTGTCAGTTCGCTTTCCGGCTATGTCCGGACTCGGGATGATGAACTCTTGGCCTTTTCGATCCTCATGCAGAATTTCATCACCCCCAGCGACCGGTATCGCGCCATACAGGATAGCCTCGGATACTTGATGGCCTCGTTCTCGCGGCACCAAAGAATCGCCGAGCGCAGCACCGATGCTCATTGAAGGAGATCGCATGGAACAGCAAGCCAAAACGTCCTTTGGGCTGTATGAACTCATCCGAATCCTCGTTCCCGGTTTCTATATCGCTGGAATGCTGATCGCGTTCTTGAATGTCTTCTTTCCGCAGATGGCAGACTGGGCGAATAGCATTGCAGGACCGATGATGTTCATGCTCCTTGCAACGCTTGTTGCCGGCGTGAGCGTCTATGCCCGCGAAACCCCGAAGCGGCGGCGGGCGTTTCTCGAGAATCAGCCGAGCACGTACCTGCTGAATCGTTCACGCACAGCGACGGGCGCTCAACCGCTAAACGATACGGACGCCCAGCGCCTCTATTTCTACATTCTGAACAACCACATACCCTCAACGTTCCATGAGAAGATCTTCTTCTTCGGAACCGTATACGCGGTCATGATCAATATTCGACGCACGTCATTCTGGCTTGGGCTGGCATGTTTGCTTGGACTTGGCATGATCGTCGCTCAGGGCGATTCCTTGCTGGAATACCCGGAAGCATTGCTGCTGACGCTCGTCATTTGGGGCGTATACGTGGTCAACGTTCGGTACAACAAGGCAGACCGGAAAATGCAGGAGAACTATCAGGACCAGATCTTTTGGCTGCAGATGCACGACGCCCTGGTTTGCGAGCTCCTCACGCGCCGCGCTGTAGACGAGAAAGGATAGGAAATGCCCCGACGACGCTGGATCGTACTCCGGATCGCGGTCCCGGAATCGTATCAAGACCTGCTGCTCGGTCTCCTCATACCGTTGGGATTCAACGGATTTCTCCAACACGATGAGACCGTGGAGTGCTCGATCACAGAGCGCCGTTGGAATCCCCGCCTGCGGACGAAGGTGGAAGAGGTCCTCCTTCGATTCGCGGATCAATTCGGCGGTCTTGACCTTCCCTATGTTGTCACACGCGTGCGCGAAGAGAACTGGAATCAGCGATGGGAATCGCAGGTCGGGATCGTTGAGGCGACACCGCACATCGTGATCAAGCCATCGTGGAAAAAGCTTCGCAAGAAGGACAAAGGAAAGGTCGTCCTGCACATCGATCCGAAAATGGCATTCGGGACGGGACACCATGAAACGACGCGACTGTGCCTGTTGATGCTGGAGGATCTCGTCCATGATCAGGGAGCCGTCCTTGATTTCGGCTGCGGGACGGGAGTGTTGGCTATCGCAGCGGCCAAGCTGGGGGCGAGGAAGGTGTGGGGCATCGACAACGATTCCTGGGCCATTCCGAATGCGCGCGAGAATGTCAAGAAGAACCGTGTTCGCGATCGTGTGCGCATCATCCTTGGGGGAATCGACCGCATTCCAAAGAAACGGTTCCCTCTGATCGTGGCCAACATTGACCTCCCCACGATCACCGCGACCATCCGCCGGCTCGTTGGTCACATCACTCCGGGGGGTGTCATCGTCTTCTCCGGAGTGCTAGAAACCGATCTGGAACAATTGGTCGCACTCACGGCGCGCAATCGACTCGTCGCACTTCAGTTCATCAAAGAAAATGAGTGGATCGCCGCGGCATTCGCGCGGGCCTGATGCGCTACGCGGCCATCGATATTGGCACCAACACCATCCTGATGCTCATCGCGGAGCTTGGCGGAGCTGGAGGCCTCACCGTCATCCGGGATGAGCATGCCATCCCCCGCCTCGGAAGAGCAAC
>JALONE010000062.1 GCA_025455125.1 Bacteroidota bacterium | reverse complement strand
TCAGTCGTCCCGTGTCCGTGACCCGGCCGATCACCCGGCATTCAACGCCGAACTTAGCACTTTCAGCTTCGATGTGATTCTTCGAAGCTTCCGGAGCGGAAATCACCACCCTCGACTGGGATTCACTGAACAGCCAAAGATCCGGCCTGTCAGATCCCATGATGCTCGGCTTCAACTTCACTCCTAGGCCGGCCTTGGCTTGTATCACCGACTCTGCTACCGCAACGAGGACGCCTCCGTCTGAAACATCGTGCGCAGATCGAACCACCTTATCATGGATGAGCTCGAGTAGCAGGTCCTGAATCTTCTTCTCGTTGGCCAGGTCGATCTCCGGCGGCATTCCAATGGCTTTGCCCGTGATCATCTCAGCGTATTCCGATCCGCCGATCTCCATCAGGTTCCGTCCAAGCTCGATCACGAGGTCTCCCGGCTCCTTGAATGCTGACGTCACGACACGCGTAACATCCTCAACCAAGCCCAGCATGCCGATCACGGGGGTTGGAAAGACGGCCCCTTCGGGATTCTCGTTGTAAAAACTTACGTTTCCTCCTGTCACAGGCGTCCCAAGCGCTCGGCACGCTTCGCCCATCCCCGCGACCGACTCCGCGAATTGCCAGTAGATCTCCGGATCATACGGGTTTCCGAAGTTCAGGCAATTCGTGACCGCAAGCGGCACCGCTCCAACGCATGCAACATTTCGCGCCGCTTCCGCCACCGCGATCTTCGCACCACGCCGAGGGTCCAAGTATACATAACGCCCGTTGCAGTCCGTTTTAACCGCAAGCGCCTTGCGCGTTCCCTTGATGCGGACCACCGCCGCATCCGCCTCGAATGTGATGATGGAATTCGTGCGAACCATAGAATCGTATTGCTCGTAGACCCAATGCTTCGACGCAATGTTCGGACGCGCAAGCATCTGCACGAGCGCTGCACCGATGTCTTTCGGCTCTGGGATGTCGCCGAGATCCAGCTTATGTGCTTCATCGAGATACGCGGGCCGACGCGTTTCTCGCTCGTAGACCGGCGCACCGCCACCCAACACCAATGGATCCGGGGGCATATCTGCGACCGTCGTGCCATTGACCTTCACGACCAAACGCTCGTCGTCCTCGACAGTTCCAATCACCTCGGCGTGCAAATCCCACTTCCGAAAGATGGCGTTGACGTCTTCTTCGTGTCCTTTCTTCACGATGAACAGCATCCGTTCCTGGGATTCCGAGAGCATGATCTCGTACGCCGTCATGTTCGATTCGCGCAATGGGACGTGCGCGAGTTCGATGCGCATGCCGGACTTCCCTTTTGCGCTCATCTCAGACGTCGAGCAGGTGATCCCGGCAGCGCCCATGTCCTGAACCCCGATGACGTATCCCGTTTGGATCGCCTCCAGCGTCGCTTCTAACAAGAGCTTTTCTGTGAATGGATCACCGACCTGCACCGCCGGACGTTTCGCCTCGGACTTCTCACTGATCTCCTCTGAGGCGAATGTCGCTCCATGAATACCGTCCCGTCCTGTTGACGAACCGACGATCATGACGCTGTTCCCCTTCCCTTGCGCGATCGCTTTCGCGACCTTTCCGTGCTCCACGATGCCGACAGCCATCGCGTTGACCAACGGATTCCCCTGATAGCACTTGTTGAACTGCACCTCGCCTGCTACAGTCGGTACGCCGAAACTGTTCCCGTAATCGCCGATCCCTTTCACAACGCCTTTGAACAGATAGCGCACACGCGGGTCGTCCAGCTCGCCAAAGCGCAGAGAATCCAGAACCGCGATCGGCCTTGCGCCCATCGAGAAGATGTCGCGCAAGATCCCGCCAACACCGGTCGCCGCTTTCGATCTTGAACGCCACCGCAAGACCGTCGCCAATATCGACGAGTCCCGCGTTCTCCTCGCCCGCAGAGACAAGCAGGCGTCCTCCGCTTCTCGGAAGCGTTTTGAGCAACGCGATCGAGTTCTTATAGCTGCAGTGCTCACTCCACATCACGCTGAAGATACCCAGTTCCGTGTAGGTTGGCGTCCGGCCGAGATGCTTCAGCATCCAGCCATATTCCTCTTCCGTCAAGCCGTGCTCCCTGGCGATCTCGAGGGTCACAGCGGGTTCTGGTTTGATCACCGGTTTGTAAGGCTGTATGCTCATAGTCGATCCGTCGTTTTCTGTCGCGTTCGTCGCTTCATTCTGCATCGATGAGCATCAACCGCTCATCCTTTTCCACCGCCCGTCCCGATTGCACAAAGATCTCTTTCACCCGTCCGGCCTGGAGCGCCCGAATCTCGTTCTCCATCTTCATCGCTTCGAGAACCAGCAATCCCTGGCCGGCACTGATCGCCTGCCCTGCCTCCACCTCGATCCGGACGATCAGTCCCGGCATCGGAGCCCGGACCGTGATCGACCGGGCATCGTGCGCGGTTGTCTTCATCAGCGACTTGACCAATAACGAATGCCGGTCATCCACCGCCGCCTCGAAGTCGGTGCCGTTCACGCTGACGGCGATGCGTTCGGATGCGTCTGGGATGCCATCCTGGTCCGCACGCTGGCGCTTTCGTGCAAGGACCGCAACTTCGAACACGCTTCCATCCATGATCAGCGACGTCCCCCCCTCGGGCGATTCGTGCAGATCATACGCATGGCGCACGCCGTTCACCGTGGCAACGCCGTCGCTATTCAACAGGACGCGCATCCGCACGCCGTTGATCGCTACGAGATACTCGTTCCGTGCTAGCGCAATGTGGCGTGCCGGTTCTTTTTCCATTCCCGCGACCGTTGTGTGGTGAATGTTGCATCATCGCCGGGCGCAACGCCCGTCATTCGTGCCTTCGCGCGTGCCGCCATGATGGCCGCAGCGACCTGCGCACGATTCCCTTCTCGATACAGCGCCTCGGGAGCGAAATACATTGCGACAAATCCCGTGTCATAGTCCCCCTTCAGGAATCTTCCGTGCGAGAGGACGAACTGGCAGAACGGAATCGTCGAGCGTACTCCGCCGATATGGAATTCCGCCAAGGAACGCTTCATGGCGGCGATGGATTCCTTCCTCGTTCGTCCCCACGTGACCACCTTCGCAAGGAGCGGATCGTAGTACAGATTCACCATGTCGCCCTGGCGATATCCATTGTCGACGCGAACGCGCGGACCTTCCGGCAAGACATAGCGCTCGAGCGTTCCGGTGGAGGGAAGAAACCGGTTCGCGGGATCCTCCGCATACACGCGGCATTCGATCGCATGACCCCGCTGGCGAATCTCCGCTTGCCTCTGTTCCAACCGTCCTCCGCCGGCGATTCGGATCTGCTCGGCGACGAGGTCGATGCCCGTGACCAGTTCGGTCACCGGATGTTCGACCTGAAGGCGCGTGTTGACTTCGAGAAAATAGAAGTTCTTCTTCGCATCGACGATGAATTCCACCGTCCCTGCGTTCACATAACCGGCCGAACGGGCCAATGTGACTGCCGCATCCCCCATTTGTGCCCGCATCGCTTCGTCGATGATGGGCGACGGCGATTCCTCCACAACTTTCTGATGACGGCGTTGAACCGAACATTCGCGCTCCCCCAAATGGAGTACGCTGCCATGCGAGTCCGCGAGGACCTGCACCTCGACGTGTCGCGGATTCTCGATGAGCTTCTCAAGATACAGCCGCCCGTCCCCAAACGCATTCAGCGCCTCCGAATGTGCCGTTGCGAACGCGGAGGGCATCTCATCCTCCGAGTTCACGATACGCATGCCTCGGCCTCCGCCTCCGGCGGCCGCTTTCAACAGGACCGGATAGCCAACCGCTCCCGCGACGTCGAAGGCTTGCCCCGCATCGACAAGCGGCTCCACAGTCCCCGGAACCGTTGGAACTCCGAGCTCGCGCGCTCGCTTCCTCGCTTCCGTCTTGTCTCCGAGCGTGCGGATGGCCGATGGAGGCGGTCCGATGAACTTGAATCCGGCGTGCTCGACCGCCTCAGCGAAGTCTGCATTTTCCGAGAGAAATCCATACCCGGGATGGACCGCATCGACTCGCGCTTTGCGCGCCGCCTCGAGCAACTTTGTCTTGTTCAGATAGCTCTCACCCGATGTCGCGCCGCCCAGGGCGACGGCTTGATTAGCCCGCCGAACGTGCAGCGCAGAACGGTCTACGTCGGAATAAACCGCGACCGCCGTGATGCCGAGTTCGCGGCATGCACGAATGATACGCACGGCGATCTCCCCGCGATTGGCAATCAGGATCCGTTTGATAGGACGATGCGGCATCAGCTGTGTCCGTTCAGTTCAATTCTACCACGGTAACACCCGTCCCACCTTCGTTCCATTCCCCTAAACGGAAGGTCTTGACGTGGGATGAATCCTTCAAATATGCCGTGATCCGTTTCCGAAGAGCGCCTGTCCCCTTTCCGTGAATGATGTCGACACGTCGAAGTCCCGCTGCATAGGCATTGTCCAGGAACGGCGTGAGCCGCTCGATCGCTTCGTCGCCTAGCAAGCCGCGAAGATCGATCTCGGTCTTTGCCTCGGGAAGCGTCACCTTCTCCGAAGACACCGGCATCAGGGGCTGAGCTCTCACCTTATGCAGTTGGCTCAACGGTAGGCGAAGCTTCGCGTTTCCGCTCACGACCACGGCGTGCGTACCACGCAGTTCAACGATCTCACCGGCGCCCGAACCTTCACGCACCTGCACCCGGTCGCCAATGCGGAGATCCTCAGCCGGCAGTGATTCTTCCGCTTCCTCTTGTGGCGCCTCCGCAAGGTGTTGCTGCAACTGCCGCACGGCCGTTCGAGAAGCTTTGATGATGTCTCGGTCCCCGCCACTCTCTCGAATCGCGCGGACCGATTCCTCGATCGTCCGCTGCACATTCCGGACGAGGTCTTTTGCTTCCTCCATCGCCTTCTTTCGGATCGTTCCGAGTTCAAGTTTGAGTTGCGTCGTCTTCTGTTCGTAGGAAAGGACCGAGCGCTGGAGCCGTTCGCGCTCTGTTTCCGTTTCAGCGAGGCGCGACTCGTAGTCCCGGACCTTGGATTCAAGATCCATCAGCAGCGACTCCATGCGGTTCTTCTCACTCCCGACACGCTTCCGTGCCGCCGACAGAACGCCGCTTGGAAGTCCGATCCGTTCGGCCAACTCGAAGGCATAGCTGCTCCCCGGAACGCCCGAACGAAATCGATAACTCGGTCGAAGCGTCACCGTATCGAACTCCATGGAGGCATTCAATACTCCGGGGGTTTCGTGCGCGAACACCTTGAGTGCGCCATGATGCGTTGTCGCGAGGGTGATCGCACCACGCGTCGTCAAGGAATGAAGAACGGTCGCCGCGAGCGCTCCCCCTTCCGCCGGATCGGTGCCGGTGCCGATCTCATCCAGAAGCACGAGTGACCCCGACTCAGCCTCATCCAGCATTTCTTTCGGAACACGCCCACATATTTTGCCCTGGGGTATTTTCATGTTTACCAGGATTATTTCTACCCAAAGGGTGGGACAGGAGTTCTAAAGGATCTGCTGGTTGAGAAGGTGGATGAGTGGGGCGGACAAATCGAGCTGAATAAAAAGGTGATCAGTGTTGTTCCCGCCGAATCAAAGGTAATTGATTCTGAAGGTATTGAGTACTCCTACGACCATTTGATCTGGGCGGCAGATTTAAAGACACTCTACAAGAGCATTGATCCGACCGGGTTGGATACTACCCTTACCGGCAAGTTAGAAAATGAGAAGGTGCGAATTCTTTCATCCAAAGGTGCAGAATCCGTTTTTATTATGAATATTGGCATTAACCGCCCTCCATCATATTTCAAAGAACATGGCGGAGAGCACCTCTTCTACACTCCCTCGAGACAGGGCTTGGGTGAAACCAATGGCTCACGACGGCTGCACATAATCAATGATTTTAACCAGGTTGCAAAAAGTGATGTTATCGCCTGGCTGGAAAGCTATTGCGACTTGACTACTTATGAAATATCTATCCCTGTCCTGCGTGACAATTTACTGGCACCTGAAGGAAAAACCGGAATGATGGTGAGTTGTCTCTTCGACTATCAAGTGATTGAAAATGTAGAAAAAGCTGGATGGTATGATGAATTTAAAGAGCGGCTGGAAAACAGGATTATTCACAATTTATCTAAGACTGTATATAAAGATTTTGACCGGGATATTCTTTTTAAGTTCTCCTCCACTCCACTGACGATTAACAAAATATCCGGCAGCTCAGAAGGTGCGATTACAGGATGGTCCTTTGAAGCTGAGCCGCCGGTGATTTACAAATTAACTGATGTCGGCAAATCGGTTTTTACCGCCTTCCCGAACATATATAAAGCCGGTCAATGGGCTTATGCTCCTGCCGGTGTGCCCATCGCCATGTTGACTGCCTGGCATGCTTACCAAAAGATCATCAATAAATCGAAAAGAAAATCGAAATGATAATAAAAATTGTGCTCCTGATTTTTATCCTGCTGGAATTTTCGAATGTGGTGGTTTTGTATTTTTTCCCGGGATCGAAAAAGGCGAACGGCGTGGGGGTGTTCTCCGCCTGGGAGAAATCTAAAGAATTCCCTGAGATCCATGATTTTGTGCGTTATTTGGTCAACTGGGTGGCGGGGGTAAAGTTGATCTTCCTCTCACTTCTGGGCTTGATTGTTTTGTTTGCTGATCTGGATTTTCAGCGATTAAGCCTTGTTGCCTTAGGAGTTGCAACCCTTGCTTTCTTCTGGCGGATGTTTCCTCTAGCTCGGCAGATGGATCACGAAGGACTGATCCAACCCAAAAACTACTCAGTTATGTTGGGAAGAATGATCCTGGTAATAGTAATTTTGTTTATCGTAGCAGCAATCATCGGATTATAAAAATCTTTGCGCTTTATCAACTGGCTGTGAGAACCCAGAACAAAACCACGATATCATGACAAATTGGTCCAGACAAAAATGCATTAGGAATGGCACACTGAACCAGTTTCATATCAGGCGAATTCTCTCCCCACCCTCCAAAATAACATATAGAATCGTGAATTTATTCTGGGAGGTTGGGATGCCAAGATTAGAATGTGACTAAATCAAGGTGGCCTTCAATTATTCAAATACTTATTGATTTGATTCACGAAATCGTCAATTATTTAACTGGCATAAAAAACGATTTGATGTATTATTAATTTGCACAGCAAATTACTGCCTGTGAGTACGTACCCAAAAACCAATCTTACAAAGGTGGAGAATATGAAGCAAAACAAATTAATGTTGGTGTTGTCTTTTGTTATGGTTCTGAGCATGGTACTTACTGCATGCGCCCCTGCGGCAACAACCAAAGCCGTAAACTTAAATGAAGCTACTTTGGATCAAATAATTGAAGGCGCCAAAAAAGAAGGCCATGTCGAATCTGTGGGTATGCCCGATTCTTGGGCTAACTGGGGTGAAACCTGGCAGGAACTCACTGCTGAATATGGCATCACTCACGCTGATACAGATATGAGCTCTGCAGAAGAACTCAACATGTTTGAAATCGAAAAAGATGCCCCGACAAAAGATATTGGTGATATTGGTCTTGGTTTCACCGCCGAATCAATCAGCCGTGGGCTGGTTCAGGGTTATAAAACTTCCTATTGGGATGTTGTTCCTGAATGGGCAAAAGGCGAAGATGGAAAATGGATGATCGCCTACACCGGTGTTACAACCTTTATCTACAATAATGATGTTTCATCAGACCCCGCTCCCACATCCTGGGCAGATGTCCGCGCCGGCACATACAAAGTCACCATCGGTGATGTAATTGGTGGCGCCACCGGTCAGGCGAATGTTCTGGCAACAGCGTACGCTTTTGGCGGCGGAATGGATAATCTGGATCCTGCATTCGAGTTCTGGGCTGAAATGGCAAAAGCCGGACGCATCGACCAGGGCGATATCCTCCTTCAGAGAATCCAGGCTGGCGAAGTTCAACTGGGTGTAACCTGGAGTTACAATGCGTTGACCTACCGCAACGAAACACCGAACTACAAATTCACTGTCGGCGTCCCCTCTGATGGATCAATCCTAAGCGGTTACGCTTCAGTTATCAATGCCTACGCACCACATCCGTACGCGGCTGCGCTAGCCCGTGAATTCATCTTCAGTGATGAGGGTCAAATCAACCTTGCTAAATCAGGTGCCATCCCCACTCGAACTGATATCGTCATTCCTCAGGATGTTCAGGATGCCACACTACAGCAATCCGCGTATGCTAATGCTATTCCTATCACAGATGCCGCAGCCTACGCTGAAATTGGTAAAGAGATCTCAGCCCGTTGGGAAGCCGAAATCATCCCC
>JALONE010000061.1 GCA_025455125.1 Bacteroidota bacterium | reverse complement strand
GTGAGGCACGCTCGATCGAACGGAGGGGAACATCAAAGAAGCGGCGGCCCAACTTGGGATCGACCGCTCCACACTCTACGACCGGATCAAACGCTACAACATCCCGCGCTACCAGTGAGCGCTATGGCTGCAGGAACATATCAGCATACACCTGTTCTTGCATACCGGCGGGGATGACGGAAGCAAGATCGTCCGCCGGGACGCCGCCGTCCGCAAGGGTCGCACCGACCGTGGGGACCGCAAGCAGTCGCTGAAAGCGTTCGAACTCGCCGCGAAGCCAGGCGTTCACTTCTTCGCCTTGGAGCAAAGGCTCCATCGACTCATCGCTGTTTGGCTTCACCCGCAACTTCCAATCATCCTCCGCTTTCCCCGCCTCGACGACCGTCCCGCTCACGGGGGCAAGGACCACGATCTCCCCGTTCCCCTTCTTCACAAACCACCCGTTCCCGTTCCGGTGGATCGCTGAGCCGGATTCCGGCAGGACTTCACCGTCGGTCTGCGCGAGCAATCGCGACGCGAGCGGATCGAGCCCGATCGTCACCGTACCGTCCGCCTCCGGCCGAACCCATGTATGGCCGCGATGATAGAAGCGGTCCGTCGCCGCTTGAAACGGCTGAGACGTCTGAGGCAACGGAGCGTTCGAAGCAGATTCCCTCATGTGCTGAAAGCGCAGATGCTCTTGACAATGGTCGCACGCGAAGGCGTTGTTGCATCGACGACCGGGGGCTTCACCCGTGAGCGCATGTCGGCAGAGGCGCGCTGAAGCGGGTAACTCCTCGAATCCTGCGTGCCACTGGAATTCGCTGATGTGCTCCGGCGTCATCGTCCGCATCGAGCGGATGGCCGTCCGGATGAGCGTGATCATGATGAGGGTCACCACCGTGAAGAAGAGACCGAGGAAGATGATGTTGCCCAGATCCCAGGTGAAGCCGTAGACGAATGGAAACATGTCCAACTCCTTACAAAGGCTGAAGATCCCGTTCCTGCGGGAACAGGTTCAGATATCGGAATGAAAGAGAATACAACAGCACGCCGTACGCCAGCACGGCGCCGAAGGTCGCCGTTTCCTGCCAGCTTGGAACATATGACATGAACGGATCGAACGGTAACGTCGGCAAGGCGAGTGTCTGGACCGTCAGGACGAATCGATTCAGGGCGATGCCGGCGCAGGCCAGCGCTGCGGCCGTCACAAGCCATGCCGTCTTCTGGCGAAGCGTCGGCTGCAAGAAGATAAGCGCGGGTATCAATCCGCAGACGACGATCTCCGTGATCAGAACCCACGTGCCGAATCCCGGATATTGGTAGAACCGTGCGGCGGGATAGCCAAGCGATGGCGCGGTTGAGTTGATCCAGATGAGCGTGTCGATCGATTTGGCGAGCACGTAGCCGATCAGCAGCATGCCGGAGATCTTGCCGAGCGTGCGGAACACCTCTGGCCGCACAAGCGTCTTCCGCGAGAGCTTCGAGGTCAACCACGTGGTCAGCAGGATGAAACTGGGTCCGACGGCCGCGGCAGACAGAATGAACAGGAAGAAGGTCGACGGCCAGATGCCGAGCGACGGTCGGAAGGCGAACGGCCGACCGATAAGAACGCCATAGAGGCCTCCGAGCGAGCCTTGATGGAAGAAGGAGAGGAACGTCCCGATCGCGGCGAACACAACCATCAACTTGTGCAGCTGGAATTCGAAGACGAGCATCGACGGGATACGGCGAATCGACCGATGCTTCAGGATGACCGGCACGTATTCAATGGCAAGGACCGTCAGATAACAGGTGATGCAGAACGTGACCTCCGTGAGCATCGAGTGGACGTTCGGATGCCAGAAGGTGAACCATGCTCGCAGCGGCTGACCGACGTCGACCATGAGCACCGCCACGGCACCGCTGTAGCAAATGAATCCGATGACGACGGCACTATTGATGACCGACTTGAGTTCTTTCAGCTTCAGGATGTAGAGCAGGAAGCCGGTGAAGAAGGCGCCGGCACCGAGCGCGATGATCGTCAGGTCGAGGTAGATCCAGAGGCCGAAGGCGAATCGGTTGTCCATGTTGGTTTCGTTCAGGCCGTACGCGAGACATCGATAGGCCGCATACAGTCCGACCGCCAGCAACCCCGCCCAAGGCAGGATCCAAAGGAGAAACTTCTTGAATGAGGTTCGTTGAAGACCGCGGGAAATGAGCGCGTTATCCATTGAGAACCTCCGTCCGAGTGGAAGCGATCGTTCGTTGCAGCTGTTCGCGGACCCATTGCCGCGCGGAGGAGTAATAGACTTTCGGTTGTGTCCCAAGTTGTTCGAGCAATCGGAACGTACCGGGGGTCTTGATCTGTCTGGCGATCTCGCTTTCCGGATCCGCCAGGTCGCCGATCATGATCGCGCGTGTCGGACACGCTTCCACGCACGCCGGTACGAACGTCTCGCCGGCGACGACCGACGTCCCGCTCGCTGCGGCCTGTTCGCGCGCCTCCTGCAGACGGCCGTGACAGAGATTGCATTTCTCAACGACACCGCGCATGCGCGTGGACACGCCGGGATTGAGCGTCTTCTCCATGCCCGCGGGCCAGGAAGGATCCCACCAGTTGAAGTAGCGTGCATGATATGGACACGCGGTCATGCAGTAGCGGCATCCGAGACATCGGACGGGGATCTGCGCGACGATACCGGTCTCCGGATCGTATTCGACCGCCTTCTGCGGGCAGACCGACTCACACGGAGGGTGCTCGTCGCATTGTTGACACATCAACGGGAGGTACACCGTCTGTGTAGACGCATCGTTGCCTTCCTGCTCGACCCGATGCACGCGCATCCACGTCAGGCCGGTTCGATCGGTGGTCCCTGCATGAGCAGGGGGGATGTTATTCTCGACCGCACAGGCGAGCATGCACGCACCGCATCCTGTGCATCGGTCGAGGTCGATGAGCATTCCGTATCGGGATTGTTTGGAATTCGTTTGCATGAACTTCAGGCTTTCGAGGGTTTCACAGATACTGGTGATGAAGACGCCTGGTCGAAGGCTTCGGGATGAAACGGACGAAGTCCGGATTCCTCGCGCAGCTTGGAAATGAGCGGGGAAATGACCGTCGTTCCCTGCAGAATGGGATCGACGATTCGCGCAGGCGCGGGCGGGGCGCTCTGCTCGTCGTGTGTGAAGCGCGACCGGGAATCCCGACGTTCCTGTTCGCAGAGTTCCAGGGCTGGACGCGCACTGCGCATCAACCGGAACGAGCCGGTCGGTCTTTGCGTCGGCTGGTCGCCAGACCATGCACCCCCCGCAGTCAGTTCGGTCCACAACTCTTCAGATGAAGACAGCGAACCGATGGGGACGATCGTTCCGTCTGATGACTTGAAGACGTGTCCCTTTCCGGCCTTGAGAACCGAGGCGATCCGGTCCTTGATCAGCTCCTCCGTCGAAGGCGATGCGTCGGCTGTTCCGGCGACGGCGCGGAGGAGGGCCGCGCAGAGATCAACGGTGTTGAACGTTCCTTCCTGTGAACGGAATGCGGGGATCGTCACGGAGAGCGTTTCGCGTCCGTCGTCGCTGACTCCGGGGACATCCGTCAGCATTTCTCCGAAGGCCGGTGCGGGGAGGACGATCTGTTCGAACGCCGCATGAGGAACGACGAAGGGAGAAAGACTGATGAGCAGACAATTCCTGGATCCCTTCTGAGCCAGCAGGTGCTCTGTCGAAGTCGAACCCGAGATCGACTCATCCGCAAGAAACACATCCACGGAGCCGTCGCTGATCGCGTCGAGAGATGGCGCGGACTCGGTGTTCGAGCCGCGATATGCCCTCACCGGTGCGCGATGTCGATACGAACCGGTCAGGAGATTCAGGCACGCAACAGCGGCATGCAGCGCACTGGAACGACCGCTGGGATCGGGTTGACCATCCGCCAAGGCGAGCGACGGCCCTTGAGTTGCAAGCCGCCGTGCGATCACGTGAAGCTTGTCTGCCGTAATGCCGCACTGGGCACTGATCCATTCGCGCGACACCGGGGCGAGCGCCGAACGCAATTCCGCGAAGTCCCGGGCTCGTTGTCGCGTCTCGGGTGCGGTCAATCCCTCGTCTAACAGTGCACCGATGATGCCAAGCACGAAGGCCATCTCCGACCCGGGATGCACCTTCACCCACTCATCCGCGACTTCCGCGGTGCGAGAAGGAGTCGAATCGACATGGATAATGAAGAGCGGCGAACCTGTTCCGGCGCGCCGATCAAAGATCGCCGCGGCACGGTCCGGTGAATGCCAGCCATCGATCAGCGGCGCTCGAACGCTGAGAATAGTGCGAACCGAAGAAAGGTCGAACGAGATCTTGACCGGCTGGTCGAATGCGGATGCCATCGCACGGATCGTCCGCTCCCGTTCCGTGTGCTCGGGAACGTAGGTCGCGTTCGCCAGCGTGCGCGCGAGCTGCTTCAACACTTCCGATGCTGCGCGGTCCGGCCTCGCGTCGAGGACGACGGTTGATTTGCTCGATCGGAGCCGTTCACCGATCGCGTTGAACGCTTCCTCTGTCGTCAGCGGCGTGGCCTCGACAAATGGGGCGCCGGCTGCGAGGCGGACAGGACGGCTGATCCGCTGAGGGTGGTAGCGAAGGTGATGAGCAAGAAGCCCGGCGGGGCAGAGGGTCCCATGGCTTGCGGGATGCCCGGGAATTCCGTGCGTGCTGATCGGACTCCCGGAGACGCAACGAAACCGCAGGCCGCATCCGGAAGGGCAGAGCGAGCAGGTTGTCAGGAGATTCGATACGGGTCCGCGGAGCGGCTCAGCGTTCCACGGCCAGTTCTGAGTCCAGATGGCGGAGTCATCCAGCAGCTTCCACGGGAGCGGGGAAAGGAGGAGTCCGAGGGCGGAGCCTCCGGCGAACTGCAGCAAGTCGCGTCGGGAGATTCGATGATTCATGAGCTTTGCGTTCTATTGATGACACTTCAGACAGGAATTCACGACGCCTCGTTTCGTATGGCAGTCGGCGCAATCATCCATCTTCTTCCCTTCCCACGGCGCGTTGCCGACCCGTGTGATGGAAGATCCCCAGATGTCGCGGCTGTATCCGGAAATGCGATTCCGTTCGAATGGGCGTAGCGATTCGGATTCACCGTGCGGTCCGTGGCATTCCTCGCAGCGGATGTTCGCGCGACCGGTGTGGGCAATGTGGGAGAAGTGGACGTTTTGCGGTTGCTGGGAATACACAAGCCAAGGGATTTCCCGTTCAGTTTTGATATAGTCCTCAACAAGCTTCAGCTCCGCTTCGGTCGTACCGATGGCTTCGGAGTGGCATTCTGCGCACTTTGAAACGGCGGGGATCGCAGCCCCCCGCTCGCCGGCGTTCATTTGATGACAGTCTGTGCAGGACATTCCCACTGCTTCACCGATGTGCACGTTGTGGCTGAACTGCAGAGGCTGTTCAATGCGTTCATAGAGCGCCGCCGGGAAAACGATCCATCCGGTGATTGCTGCGACAACGATTCCGACGAGAAACCAACGATACTGTTGCAGATTCACTCCTGAGTCCTCCAGCGTGCATGGGGAGAAAAGAATTCGTTGAACAAAGAGAGCAGCTCATGATGCTCGAGCAATGTGGCAAATCCTTCCTGCAA
Organism: Bacteroidota bacterium; assembly: GCA_025455125.1. Lineage (GTDB taxonomy): Bacteria > Bacteroidota > Ignavibacteria > UBA10030 > UBA10030 > JAKAJH01. The sequence goes on along the minus strand of JALONE010000061.1, from coordinate 870 downwards.
CTCGCCGCCATCGTTGAGCAAGTACCCGCCCGACCGAAATCGCGACGGGATGATCTGCTCACCGACATATCGGTTGAGCCGGGTGATCTCCGTCCGCATCCAGGTGACCGCGTCCGCGCCGGTCTTGAACAGCGTCGGATCGAGCGCTGGCTTCTGTGCATTCGACCGAGGCAAGGTTCCTTCGAACAACCAGCCCGTCCGATATGGGTCTGTGCGAATCCGGTCCGGCGTTGCCCGCAGATAGGTGTTCACGGCGGCGAGGGCCACCGCGACCGGAAAGATCAGTTGGATGTCGACCTTCCCCGCGCGCAGAACGACCGCCGGAAGCACGGTGCCTCGCGTTGTGGAGAAGTGCACCTCGGTGATCGGGGGGAGCGTTTGCGCGAGGAAACCGTCGATCCCGATGTGGCAGATGCCTTCGCTCGACAGGTCGAGCCAAAGATGGTTCGCGGCGTACGATAGCCGTCCTGGGATGCTTATCCCGTCGATGATCGTGCATTCGGCGATCGATGCGCTGTGGGCATCCGCAGACAATCCGCTCGAGCTCTCTGTCATCGCGGCCGCGAGGTAGGCATCGCACTAACGATGATAGTCCGAACCGCAATTGAGCATCGACGAATCGCTGTACGGTACGTATTTGGTCACCGGAGATGCAGCGCAGTATTGCATCAGCGATTCATGCAGGAAGGGGCACCGAGCACCGGCGGGATGGTCCTCGTGGCACTGCCGAATTGCCTGGCAATGGATGTAATCCGGTGTCGAGCACAATTCCCCGGCTTCGTCGTCTTGACTGCGGACGATCATCTTGCGGATGTTGGAAGCCTGGCAGTTCTTGACCTGGGCTTCACGGAGAAATGGGCAGCGCATAGG
>JALONE010000060.1 GCA_025455125.1 Bacteroidota bacterium | reverse complement strand
GATCCCATTCGTAGAAGAGTTCGCCCTTGGCAACCTTCTGGTTCTCTTTCACCAGCAAGTGCGCGCCGTACGGAACGTCATACTTCGTCAACACGCGGTTGTCCGGGTCGAGGATGTTGATGATGCCGCTCCGGCCGGAAACGATCGGACGCGCTTCCCCTTCCTGTTCGATGTACTTCAAGCCGTCGTACTTCACTTTTCCGTCGAACTTCGACATGACCTGCGACTGGGCGGCGATCAAGCTCGCCGTGCCGCCGGTGTGGAAGGTGCGGAGTGTCAACTGCGTGCCCGGTTCGCCGATGGACTGGGCGGCGATGACGCCCACCGCGAGTCCCGGTTCGACCTGATTACCCGTCGAGAGATCGCGTCCGTAGCATTTCGCGCAAACACCACGGCGCGAATCGCACGTGAGCACGGAACGGATGCTGACCGTCTCGATAGAGGTCTCAGAGATCTGTCCCGCCTTCTCTTCGTCGATGAGATCGCCGGAATGCACCAGCACTTGGTTCGACAGCGGGTCGATGACATCATGCGACGCCACGCGGCCGAGGATGCGCTCGGCAAGCGGCTCCTTGATGTCTTCCGCTTCCTTCAATGCACCGGTCGGAACGCCCTGGATCGTGCCGCAGTCCTGTTCGCCGATAATGGCATCCTGCGCGACGTCGATGAGGCGACGCGTGAGGTACCCGGCGTCCGCCGTCTTCAAGGCGGTGTCAGCCAATCCCTTTCGAGCACCGTGCGTCGAAATGAAGTACTCGAGGATCGATAGGCCCTCGCGGAAGTTCGCAATGATCGGGTTTTCAATGAGTTCGCCCGTTGCGCCCGAGAGGCTCTTCTGGGGCTTTGCCATCAGACCGCGCATTCCGGCAAGCTGACGGACCTGCTCTTTTGAGCCGCGTGCGCCCGAGTCGACCATCATGTACAACGAATTGAAGCCGTCCTTGTCATGCTGGAGCGCATCGAACAGGCGGTCGGCGATCTTTGTGGTAACACGCGTCCAGATATCGATGACTTTGTTGTACCGTTCACCGTTGGTGATGAAGCCGCGAAAATACTGCGATTCGACGTTGTCGACTTCCTTCTGCGCCTTGACGATGAGATCGTGCTTCTCCTTGGGGATGATCACGTCTCCGACGGAGACCGACAGGCCTCCCTTCGTCGCGTAATTGAACCCGAGCGACTTCAGCTTGTCCAGGAACTGCGCCGTTTCGAGCGTGCCGCACTTGCGAAACACGGTCGAGATGATTTGGACCAGGCGCTTCTTGTTCAACAGCTCGTTGATGTATCCAACATTCGTCGGCAAGATGCGATTGAATAGCACGCGTCCCGTCGTGGTTTCGATCTTCGGGCCGTTGATGCGGACAGAAATGCGTGCATGGAGTCCAAGGCGTCCCTGATCGTATGCAATGATGACGTCCTCGGGAGAGGCAAACTGCATGTTCTCGCCAACTTCCCCGGCACGCGACTTGGTCAAATAGTAGCACCCCAGAACCTGATCCTGCGTGGGGGTAACGATCGGAGCGCCGCTGGCCGGCGAGAGGATGTTGTGACTCGAGAGCATGAGCAGACGCGCTTCCAGTTGCGCCTCGTACGACAGCGGCACGTGAACTGCCATCTGGTCGCCGTCGAAGTCCGCGTTGAACGCGGTGCATACCATCGGGTGAATGCGAATGGCCTTCCCTTCCACCAGCACAGGCTGAAACGCCTGGATGCCAAGACGGTGCAGGGTCGGCGCACGGTTCAGCAGAACGGGATGTCCGTCGATGATGTTATCGAGGATGTCCCAGACTTCGGGTCCCTTCTTGTCCACCATTTTCTTCGCGCTCTTCACCGTCTTCACGAGTCCACGCTCGATGAGTTTCCGGATGATGAACGGCTTGAAGAGCTCGACGGCCATGTCCTTTGGCAGACCGCACTCATGCAGTTTGAGTTCGGGGCCGACCACGATCACGGAACGACCGGAATAGTCGACCCGCTTTCCGAGGAGGTTCTGGCGGAAGCGTCCCTGTTTTCCTTTGAGCATATCGGAAAGGGACTTGAGCGCGCGGTTGTTGTCGCTGCGGACCGCGTTGACGCGACGGGAATTGTCGAACAATGAATCGACCGCTTCCTGCAGCATGCGCTTCTCGTTGCGGAGAATGACCTCGGGCGCCTTGATCTCGATGAGGCGCTTCAACCGGTTGTTCCGGATGATGACGCGGCGATACAGATCGTTCAAGTCGGAGGTTGCAAACCGGCCGCCTTCCAGCGGCACGAGCGGACGCAATTCGGGGGGGATGACGGGAACCACATCCATCACCATCCATTCCGGCTTGTTCGTCACACCGTTCTCATCGACCTTGCGGAAGGCCTCGACCACGCGCAGGCGCTTCAACGCATCGGCCTTCTTCTGGACGGAGGTCTCGGTCTTGAGCTGGCCCCGGAGTTGAACGCCCAAGTCCTCGATGGTGACACGCTTGAGGAGCTCTTTGATCGCCTCGCCCCCCATCTTCGCGACGAATTTCTTCGGATCATCGTCGTCGAGGTCGAAATTGCTTTCCGGGAGCGATGAGAGGATCTCGAGATACTGGTCCTCGGAGATCAATTCGAGCTTGCGGAGCCCGGTCAATCCCGGGTTGACCACCACATACGATTCGTAGTAGATGATCTTCTCGAGTTCCTTGCCGCCGACACCCAGGATCGTGCCGATCTTGCTCGGGACGGAACGGAAATACCAGATGTGGACGACGGGAACCGCAAGCGTGATGTGTCCCATGCGCTCGCGCCGCACGCTCTTCTGCGTCACTTCAACGCCGCAGCGGTCGCACGTGATTCCTTTATACCGGATGCGCTTGTACTTGCCGCAATGGCATTCCCAGTCCCGCACGGGACCGAAGATCTTCTCGCAGAACAATCCATCCTTCTCAGGGCGGAAGGAGCGATAGTTGATGGTCTCCGGCTTTGTCACTTCGCCGTGGGACCGTTGCAGGATCATGTCCGGCGACGCAAGACTGATCGTGATCTTCTGAAAGCTCTTGCGTGCCGCCGCATCATGTGATGTCAAAGGCATTGTGCCTCCGTTTTCAAACGTGTTGTTGTTCCGTGTCGTTCGTGCGTGAGTTCGGCCGCGGTCACTCGATCTTCACCTCGAGGCCGAGCCCCTGGAGCTCGCGAACGAGCACGTTGAACGACTCGGGAATGTTCGGCTCCGGCAGATTCTCGCCCTTGACCACCGCCTCGTACACCTTGGCACGGCCGAGGACGTCGTCCGACTTCACCGTCAGGATCTCCTGCAGGACATTGGCGGCACCATAGCCTTCCAGTGCCCAGACTTCCATCTCTCCGAACCGCTGGCCGCCGAACTGCGCCTTTCCACCCAGCGGCTGCTGCGTGATGAGCGAGTAGGGCCCGATGGACCGGGCGTGGATCTTGTCATCCACCATGTGGGAGAGCTTCATCATGTACAAATAGCCAACTGTGACTTCCTGGTCGAACGGATCTCCGGTGCGTCCGTCCAAGAGGACCGACTTGGAGTTCCCGTTCAAACCGGCTTTCTGCAGATACGCCTCGACCTCTTCCCATGATGCGCCGTCAAAGATCGGAGACGCAAACGTGACGCCGAGCTGCTTGCCGGCCCAACCGAGCGCAACCTCGAACAACTGGCCGATGTTCATACGTGAAGGAACACCGAGCGGGTTGAGGACGATGTCCACCGGACGGCCGTTCGGCAGGAACGGCATATCCTGCACCGGGACGATCGTGGAGACAACGCCCTTATTTCCGTGGCGGCCGGCCATCTTGTCGCCGACGGAGAGTTTGCGCTTCTTCGCGACATACACTTTTGCGAGCTGCACGATGCCGGGAGCCAACTCGTCGCCGAGCTGGATCTTGTTCTTCTCGTGCCGGTAGAGCTCCTCAATCTCACTCAGTTTCTGCCGGTAGTTCTCGTAGATCTTGACGATGACGTTCTGCTTCCGCTTCTCGTCGACCCAGTCCTGGTTGTAGTCCAACTGATCGACGTTCTCAAGCGATTGGAACGTCCCTTCCTTGATCGTCGTATTCGCGCGGAAGACGATGGCGCCGTCGTTGTCGCGAATCCCCTCGATCTTCTCTCCCTCGAGATATTGGTCGAGTTTCTTCGCCAGTTTCATCTGCAGGTCCTTGATATCCTTCTTGCGCGAACGCTCGAGGGATTCCAGACGCTTCTTGTCTTCCTTCTTGCTCTCCGTGTCCTTCTTCTTTCGGCTGAAGAGCTTCGTCGCGATGACAATGCCTTTCATGCCCGGAGGCGCTTTCAACGACGCATCCTTCACATCGCCCGCCTTCTCGCCGAAGATGGCCTTGAGCAGCTTCTCTTCCGGCGTCGGGTCGGTCTCGCCCTTCGGGGTGATCTTCCCGATGAGGATGTCGCCTTCGTTCACTTCCGCACCGACGCGGATGATGCCGTTCTCGTCGAGGTCCTTCGTCGCTTCCTCGCTCACATTCGGGATCTCACGCGTGAGCTCTTCCTCGCCCCGCTTGGTGTCGCGCACCTGGAGTTCGAATTCTTCGATGTGGATCGACGTGAAGACGTCCTCCGACACGATGCGTTCGCTGACGATGATCGCGTCTTCGAAGTTGTAGCCGCGCCACGGCATGAACGCGACGAGGATGTTCCGGCCGAGGGCAAGCTCGCCTCCTTCGGTCGCGCACCCGTCGACGAGGACGTCGCCGCGCTTGAATCGCTTTCCTTCCGTCACGACCGGCTTCTGGTTGATACAGGTGTCCTGGTTCGTCCGGAGGAACTTCGTCAGCTTGTACTCCACCCGACGCTTGTCATCGAAGCTCATGATGGCTTCGGTGCTGTTCTCATCGATGTCGTACAAGACGACGATGCCGTCGCCGTTGACGGATTCGACCACACCGTTACGCTCGGCAACGATGATGGAGCGGGAGTCGCGGGCGATCTTCTCTTCGAGACCAGTGCCGACCACGGGAGCCTCGGGCTGCAGCAACGGAACGGCCTGGCGCTGCATGTTCGAACCCATCAGTGCGCGGTTCGCGTCGTCGTGCTCGAGGAACGGGATGAGCGCGGCGGCCGCGCTGACGATCTGGTTCGGCGCCACATCCATGAACTGAACCTTATCCGGCTCGGCCAACGGGTAATCGCTCTGGTACCGTGCTTTAACCTTGTCTTCCTGGAACCGCCCGCGGTCGTCGATCGGTGCGTTCGCCTGTGCGATGGTCACCTCGTCCTCGCGCTCGGCGGTGAGATATTCGATCTCTTCGGAAACCTTGCCCGACTTCACCTTGCGATACGGCGTCTCGATGAATCCGAAATCGTTGATGCGCGCGTGAATGCAGAGCGAGGAGATGAGTCCGATGTTCGGACCTTCAGGGGTCTCGATCGGGCACAGACGTCCGTAATGCGTGTAGTGCACGTCGCGGACCTCGAATCCGGCGCGTTCGCGCGTCAGACCGCCGGGGCCGAGTGCAGAAACGCGGCGTTTGTGCGTCATCTCGGAAAGCGGATTTGTCTGATCGAGGAACTGGGACAGCTGGTTCGTGCCGAAGAACGCGTTGATGACGCTCGTGATCGTACGGGCGTTGACGAGATCCTGCGGCGTGATGGTCTCTGCATCGCGCAAGTTCATCCGCTCGCGGATGGTGCGCGTCATGCGGGAAAGTCCGATGTTGAACTGCTGCGCCAGCTGCTCGCCGACCGTCCGGACACGGCGGTTGCCCAAGTGGTCGATGTCGTCCACCTGCTTACGCCCCTGCTGAAGGTCGATGAGGTACTTCACGATGGCGACGATGTCGTCTTTCGTCAACGTCGTCACATCCTCCCCGATCTCGAGACCGAGGCGGATGTTCATCCGGTGGCGGCCGACGTCGCCGAGGTCATACCGCTTGGGATTGAAGAACAGACGGTCGATGAGATTCTTCGCGGTGTCGAGGTCGGGGGCCTCGCCCGAGCGAAGCTGCTGATAGATGGCTTCGAGCGCATCCTCTTCCGACCGCGAGGCATCCTTGAGGATGGTGTTCGCAATGACGGAGGTTTCGTTGGAGCCCTCGCTCTTCAGAAGGCGGATCTTGCGGATGTCGGCCTTCTTGATCTGCTTGATATGGTCTTCGCTGAGCTTCGTGTCCTTCGAGATGAAGATCTCGCCGGTCTTCCGGTCGAACACGTCACTGCAGACCTTGCGGTCCAGATACTCTTTCAGGTTGACCTTGTGCGCATCGATCTCTTCCACCAGGCCGAAGAGATCCATGATCGCGTCGTCTGAGGAATAGCCGAGCGCGCGAAGAAGGGTCGTCACCGGGAACTTCTTCTTGCGGTCGATGTAGGCGTACATCACGTTGTTGATGTCGGTCGCGAATTCGACCCACGAGCCGCGGAACGGAATGATCCTTGCAGAGTACATCATCGTGCCGTTCGGGTGCACAGACTCGCCGAAGAACACGCCGGGCGAGCGATGGAGTTGACTGACGACCACGCGCTCGGCGCCGTTGATGATGAACGTGCCGCG
>JALONE010000059.1 GCA_025455125.1 Bacteroidota bacterium | reverse complement strand
TTGGTTAAAAGCGTTTGGATTCGCTGATCCCGTAAAAAAGGTCTACGCGGATACATCAACTATCTATAGAATTGCTTCAGTTTCAAAATCATTCCGTTACTCTTCGACCCCGCCTGCCGAATAGGATTCCAATCGCGGGGCAGGCAATCTCAGAGTGATATTGCACACGGCACTCCACCAATCTCTGTGCAATCTGTGTCATCTGTGGTAGTCTGTGGTGGTCTTTTTCACCCGACAATCCCCAGCAACTCCTCGATCCGATCGATGCAGTGATCTGGATCCAGTCGCACCATCTGGTTCCGGTCGAGGGCTCCCCAAGTGACGCCGCATGTTCGGACCTGAGCCCGCTTTCCGGCCTCGACATCGACCACGGAATCTCCGACCATCATCGTTTCCTCACGCTGCCAATCCTGCTCGCGACAGATCTTTTGAATGATCGTCGGATCGGGCTTGTACGGAATGTCATCGCTTCCTTGGATGTGCGCAAAGTATTGCGCGACGCCGAAGTGGCCGAGTACGCGCGCGGAAGTCGCCGTCGATTTCGTGGTCGCCACCGCGAGACGAATTCCTTGTGCATGGAGTTGCTCAAGCGTTGTGCGCACGCCGGGGAAGAGATCGGTCGTGTCGAGCGCATGCGCGCGGTAATATGTCACATAGGTTTCCTTCGCCTTCGGGATGTGATGGTGCAGATCGGACGGAAGGAGTGTGGCAAAGATCTCCGCAAGGGGCTTTCCGATGAGCGGATAGATGTCTTCCGCGGTCACATGGTTCACGCCGATCTTGCGCAACACATACAACTGCGCGTTCGCAATATCCCGGCGAGAATCCATGAGCGTGCCGTCGATGTCGAAGATGAGATTGCGCAAGGGAGAATGCATCGCAGACATACGGGAAGGTCACTTCATGAGAAGCATGGACCGCGTGGAGTGAAACAGGGAAACACCAGACGGAGAGCGGATATGCATCGTATAGAAATACACGCCGCTGGAATATCCGCCCGCATCCCAGGTAACCGTGTATTACCCAGGCGACTTCTCTTCATTCACCAAGACCGCAACTTCACGACCGAGGAGATCGAATACGGAGATCTTCACAAATCCGTATTCCGCAATCTGCAATCCGAAATTGGTTGTTGGATTGAACGGGTTCGGATAATTCTGTTCAAGCTGAAATCCGGTCGGTGATGGTTCTTCCACGCCCGTCGCCGCACGGACAAAGGAGAGAACCTCGCCGGCGATCGCCGTGCGGATGGACGCGGGATAGATGCTCTCGAACGGAAAGCCGAAGTACACGGCCGCACCAGCTCGCGTGCCCCCGGGGAACATCCCTGCATATGCGACCCCCGCCACGGATGACGAAACGCCGACATAGGTAAGACAAGAAACTCCGCCGTTTATTCCCTCAAGGACGTCAGGATAGCTGACGTTGATCGTCCCTTGCGTGCCATTGTCGAATGCGAACGTCCCAGCAGACGAGAGAAAGGAACCGGAAGAAGGCTGTGCCTGGTAGTAGACGTTCGGCACTCCGCCAGGTGCATCGTTACTGTAGCGCGCCTTCAGGAACTCGTTGATGAATGTCTTGTCGGATGGGCTCCCTTTGTAATCCAGGTCCCATGCGATCTCGGAACCCGAAGCGAAGAGTGCGCCGCCGTTGCGCAGATACGTCTTGATGGAATCCTGCTCGACCGTGCTGAATGTCTCATCGACCGTGCTCTCGCTGCCGAGGACGTAACTTACGAGCGGGTATGAAGCGAGCGAGATGAGTCCGCGGATCACCGCATCGTTTGTACACGAGGCGACTCGCTCGCCGTGAGCGACAAAGGCGTGCGCGTGATATTTCGAGAAATCCTTCGTGTTCCCCGCAACGTTTCGGTCAAATCCCTGAACGATCAACACGCCGGGTTGCAGATCGGTCGGTGCGGCGGTGAGCACTTCAGAAAATGCGGATGTCGCATCAGAAGAGGATGATCGAAGGCGCACGAGGTAGAGCGAGTCGGTCTGAAGTCCGCCGATGAGAAATGAGGAATCATTCAGCAGAAGCGAGTCGGGAAAGCTTGTGCTCGTGCGGCCGATGAAGGCGTAGTAGTTCGTTCCAGGAACGGCATCAATGAGTACGCGCAGGGTCGTTGCATCGTACGGAACGAGGCCGAATGAGCGTGGAGGAGGATACGGAAGAGCAGATGGATATCGCGGTTGTGCGATGACTCCTTCATCGCTGACCAATACGTGCAACGTTGGATCGGCCACAAGCGTCGTGAATCGGGTCGGCGTGCCGTCAAGCATCATGCTGTCGAGAACGAGCCGCGTCCCGTGGCTGTAGTCCGCATACGTGTTCCCGTGGCCATTGTACGCGGGTTGAATGGGAACACCGTTCAACTGGTGCCACCCGTAGATGACGACCGGATTGGGAACGCCGGTCTTCAAATTCTGCGTGATGAGATTCGAGATGATGAGGTCTTTCTTGTTCCCCCCAACCAGCGCACCGAGCGGTTGCGTGGGAATATGAAGTGCGCGCTGTTGTCGGACCGAATCGTTGTGCTGCGCAAAGACCGGAATGGTGATCATCTCTGCGCTTGGCGGGATCGGCTGCGGACGGAGTTTAACTGCTGCGCGGAAGTAGATCGTATCGACCATCCGTCTCGTCGGCAGTGTGCAATGGAGGGCGTCCACAAGCTTCTGAGCCAACACCGGCGTCATCGGCATATAGAAGTGGTCGTCGTTGGAACCGAGCGCGAGGTAGTCGGCGAGGACGAAATAGGTCAGGGTGCGCTGGGACTGGCCGACAAGCGCCGTGCTCGTCACGGGGACAAGCGTCCGTTGGAAGTCCGGGATATTCCCTGCCATCACATGACTAAAGATGGCTTGTTCGCGCTCTTCCAGCGTCAGCGGTGTCAGTTGCCGGATGATCGCACTCCCGGCCGGAGCATCTGCAGGGCGCAGAGGAAGGGAGAGCTGCGGTCCGTCAACGGCAGCTTCTGCCTGGTGACGAAGCGATTCGAGTTGGTGAATGCCGATACGACTGCTATCAGGCTCTTGGGCGCGGAGCGCAAGGGGGAGGATGAGGACGAAGGTCAACAGTCTCTTGGTCATGGCTCTTTAATATGTCCATTGACTCTCCGACTTGCAAGACGAAGTGCCGAAAATCGCCGAAAAATCCCAGCGTTTCATTGAAATTCCCTCAACTTCTCGTTACATTCTGCACATACGTTGTGCCGCGACCTCATTCCTATGAATCTCGCTGTATTTGCGTCCGGACGTGGTTCAAATTTCCAGGCGATTCTTCGCGCAATAGATGACGGACGGCTCTCCGCTCGGGTCACGCTTGTCTTGAGCAACCGGTCCGATGCAGGCGCGCTCGAGATCGCGCGTGCACGCGGGATCCCCGCTGTTCATTGTTCGCGCAAGTCGTTTGGAAGCGATTCCGAATTCGTGACAGGCATGCTCGCGCATCTCACGGATCATCGCTGCGATGCGATCGCGCTTGCGGGGTATATGAAGCACGTTCCCGCGGAGGTCGTGGCAGCGTATCGGAATCGGATCACGAATATTCATCCCGCACTCTTGCCTGCGTTTGGCGGTGCGGGAATGTATGGACATCATGTGCATGAAGCCGTGTATGCCAGCGGCGCAAAGTTCAGCGGCGCCACCGTGCATTTGGTGGATGAAGAATACGATCGCGGTCCCATTCTCTTGCAGGAGGCGGTCGCACTCGACGCCGAGGACACACCCGACAGCATCGCGGCAAAGGTGCTGACGGTCGAACATCGCATCTATCCGATCGCGCTTCAGGCACTCGCCGAAGGGCGCATCGACATTCAAGGACAACGCGCGTGGATCAGACTGTGAATACCGACGGACTGCTCAGCATCCGTCGGGCGCTTCTCAGCGTTTCAGACAAGAAGGGACTCATCGAGTTTGCCACAGGACTTCGGGAATTCGGCGTCGAGATCATTTCAACGGGGGGAACATACACCGCGTTGAAGAATGCCGGCATCGAGGTGCGCTCCGTCTCTGACGTCACCGGATTTCCGGAGATCCTCGACGGACGCGTGAAGACGCTCCATCCGAAGATCCATGGCGGCATTCTCGCCGTGCTGGACGATGCAAAACACCGCCAGCAGCTTGCGGAACACGACATCACACCGATCGATCTTGTCTGCGTGAACCTCTATCCGTTCGAGCAGACGATCGCGGTGGAGAATGTGAAGCTGGATGCGGCGATCGAACAGATCGACATCGGCGGACCGGCGATGGTGCGCGCAGCGGCGAAGAACTTCCGTCACACGGCGGTCGTGGTGAATCCGGACCTGTACGGTATCGTGTTGGAAGAGATGCGCGCAAACAACGGCGGCGTGACGGCGCAAACGCGTTTTCTGCTTTCCGCCCGTGCGTTCCAGCATACCGGACATTATGACTCGGTCATTGCGGGATACCTTTCCGGGTTGACCGGAGGACAAACGCTTCCTGAGGCCTTCACCCTTTCGGAGTCGAAGGCGTTGACGTTGCGGTATGGTGAGAATCCGCATCAGGCTGGGGCGTTGTACGGGAAGTTCCTCGAGTACTTTCAGAAATTACACGGCAAGGAACTCTCCTTCAACAATATCCTCGACATCAACGCCGCCGCTCTGCTCTGCGCCGAGTTCGACGAGCCGACCGTCGTCATCATCAAGCACAATAATCCGTGCGGAGTCGGATCGGCCCCGTTCCTGGTTGATGCGTACCGGAAAGCGCTCGCGACCGATTCGAAATCGGCATTCGGCGGTATCGTTTGCATGAATCGTCCGCTGGACCGCATGACGGCCGAAGCGATCAACGAGATCTTCACGGAGGTCATCGTTGCGCCGGAGTATGACAAGGGCGTGCTCGAGCTGTTGACGAAGAAGAAGGACCGTCGGTTGATGAAGCAGACGGTGAACCTCAGGACGATCCGCGAGAACGATGTTCGTCGGGTGCTCGGAGGCGTTCTCGTTCAGGAGCCCGACCAGCATCGGCTGCATCGATCCGATGTGCGCGTGGTGACGAAGCGCGAGCCGACCCCGGAGCAGATGGATGCACTGCTGTTCGCCTGGCGTGTGGCGAAGCATGTGAAATCGAACACCATCGTCTACACTGCGGCAGACCGGACGCTCGGGATCGGCGCCGGACAGATGTCGCGTATCGATTCCGCGAAGATCGCAGCCCTCAAAGCGGCAGAGGCAGGATTGGATTTGAAAGGATGCGCCGTCGCATCGGACGCATTCTTCCCGTTTGCCGACGGATTGCTGGAGGCGGTGAATGTCGGCGCAGCGTGCGTCATTCAACCCGGCGGCTCGGTCCGCGACGACGAGGTCATCAAAGCCGCCGACGACAACGACATCGCCATGGTCTTCACCGGCATCCGCCATTTCCGGCATTGAACGACAGACATCGCTCAGCTCTTTTGCCATTTGACTTCTAACTTTTGACTTGGCCACACTCGCACACTTGCACACCTGACTGGATCTCCCATGGGCCTGTTTTCCATGTTTTCCGCCGACCTCGCCATCGATCTCGGCACCGCCAACACGGTCATCTGGATGAAGAACAAAGGGATCATCCTGAATGAACCCTCCATCGTTGCCTTCGACCGGAACACGAAGCGGATCATTTCCATTGGCAACGAAGCGCGCGAGATGCTGGGGCGAACGCACAAGGACATCCGCACGATCCGTCCGATGAAGGATGGGGTCATCGCGGACTTCGAGATCGCGGAAGGGATGCTGCGGGAGTTCATCCGCAAGATCAGCAGCGGATGGGTTCCAAGCCGCCGCATCATCGTGTCGGTCCCGTCAGGCATCACGGAGGTGGAGAAGCGAGCCGTGCGCGATTCCGCCGAACATGCCGGCGCGAAGGAAGTCCATCTCCTGGCGGAGCCGATGGCCGCGGCGATCGGTATCGGATTGGATGTGGACGCACCGGTCGGGAACATGGTCGTTGACATCGGCGGCGGAACGACGGAGATCGCCGTCATCGCGCTCTCGGGCATCGTGAACGAAGAATCGCGACGCGTTGCGGGGGATGAGATGAACAACGCGATCATCCAGTTCTTCAAGCGCAATCATAACATCCTCATCGGTGAACGGACGGCGGAGGCGATCAAGTGCGAGGTCGGTTCCGCGATGCCGCTGAAGGAGGAGATCACGATCCAGGTGAAGGGCCGCGACCTTGTGAATGGCGTCCCCAAGACGACCGAGGTCAGTTCCGTCGAGATCCGCGAAGCGTTGAACGAGCCGATCGCCCAGATCGTTGAGGGAGTGAAGGTGACGCTCGAACGCACGCCCCCCGAGCTTTCTGCCGATATTCTCGATCGCGGCATCATGCTCTCCGGTGGCGGCGCATTGCTGAAAGGCCTGGACGAACGCCTGCGTCTCGAGACCAACCTCCCCGTCCACGTTGCTGAAGAGCCGCTCCTCGCCGTCGTCCGCGGCACCGGACGCGTGCTGGAGAATTTGGAGAAGTACTCGAAGGTCTTGTTGA
>JALONE010000058.1 GCA_025455125.1 Bacteroidota bacterium | reverse complement strand
AGACTCATCGGCTCATTGGCTTATCGGCTCATTAGAATGGCGATTCTTCGCCCGGTTCCGGCGGGAGCATCATCGGTTCCGGACGGAATGGCAGACGGCTCTCAAAGCGCGCGAACGACTTGATGAACTGGAGGCGCACCGTATCCGTCGGACCGTTACGCTGTTTTCCGATGATGATCTCGGCCAGACCTTCCGTTGGATCGCCGGTCTCGGTGTCCTTTTCGATGCCATACATCTCCGGACGATGCACGAAAATGACAACGTCGGCGTCCTGTTCAATGGCGCCCGATTCGCGGAGGTCGGCGAGAGCCGGCTTCTTGTCGCTGCGTGCTTCCACCGCACGATTCAGCTGCGACAGCGCGATAACGGGAATATTCAAATCCTTTGCCAGGGCTTTGAGCGATCGGGAGATGCCGGAGATCTCCTGCTCACGGCTCTGGGCATTCCGTGCTCCCTGCATCAACTGGAGATAGTCGACGACGATCATGCCGACGTTGTGCTCGGCCTTGAGCCGCCGCGCTTTCGCACGCAATTCCAACACGCTCAGCGCCGGCGTATCATCAATGAGGATCTTCGCCTTGTAGAGACGCCCAACGCTCATGCTGAGCTTCTTCCATTCGTCTTCCGGCAGGCGGCCGGTTCGCACCTTGTGCGCATCGACGCGCGCCTCGGCGCACATCAGACGCATGACCAGCTGCTGCGCGGACATTTCGAGGCTGAAGAATCCGATGGGGACGTTGTGCAGAACCGACGCGTTGCGCGCGACCGAGAGAACGAATGCGGTCTTCCCCTGCGACGGCCGTCCGGCAACGATGATGAGGTCGGAATTCTGAAATCCCCCGGTGAGGTTGTCGAGATCGGTGAACCCGGCTGGCACTCCCGTGACGCCGCTGTGCTTGCCGTGGATGCTCTGCAGCATGTCCATCGTCTTATGCACGGCGGTGTTCATGGTGACGAAGCTCTTCTTCATCCGCTGTTCGGAGATGTCGAAGATCTTCTGCTCCGCTTCATCCAAGAGGCCGAGCGCGTCCTCCGTTTCGTTGTACGCGCGCGTCACGACTTCCGTCGATGCGGAAATGAGCTGGCGCATCAACGCCTTCTCCAGGACGATGTGGGCGTGGTATTCGATGTTCGCCGCGCTCGAAACCCGCCCAGACAACTCCGTGAGATAGTACTCACCGCCGATCTTCTCGAGGACGCCGCTGCGGCGCAATTCTTCGGTCAGGGTAATGAGATCGACCGGCTCACTTCGCTCGAAGAGGCCGACCATCGCATCGAAGATGCTTTGATGTGCGGGCTTGTAGAACACGTCCCCTTGCAGCACTTCCAGGGCCTTCGCGATCGCGTCCTTCTCGAGAAGCATCGCCGCCAGGACGGCCGCTTCCACGTCGACCGCCTGCGGCGGCACGCGGCCTTCCGCACCCGGTTGCACCGGCGTGTTCTCGTTGTATGGTCTTCTTCCATTCGGCATCGATCATTCCCGCCTGTCTTCTACTTCGACTTCATTTCATCGTACATGCGACGGAATTTCTGCACATCCTCCCAGCAGGGGCGCTTCCAATTCGGATTGCGCAGAAGCGCCGCGGGATGGAAGGTCACCATCAGCGGAATTCCCCGGTATTCGTGCATCTTCTCCCGGAGTTCGGTCAGTGTGGCTTTGGTCTTGAGCAACGATTGCCCCGCGATGCGGCCGACGCACAGGATCATCTTCGGTTTGATGATCTCGAGCTGCTTCCAGAGATACGGCTCGCAGTGTTCGATCTCTTCCGGAAGCGGATCGCGGTTGTTCGGCGGACGGCATTTCAGCATGTTGCAGATATACACCTCGTCGCGTTTGAATTTGATCGCTTCAAGGATCTTCGTCAACAGCTGTCCCGCACGGCCCACGAACGGTTCGCCCTGTTCATCCTCATCCGCTCCCGGCGCCTCGCCCACCACAACAATATCGGCCTTCGGATTCCCAACTCCAAACACAAAATTCTTTCGCGTTGCCCCCAAGCCGCATTTCTGACAACTGCAGATCATCTCGTTCAATGCAGGCAATGTCGTCGCTGCGGTCCACGGTTCATCGGGAAACGGATGTGCGTCTTCCAGCGACGGCGGAAGAGCAAACAGGGTGGACTCGGCTGAGGCGGAGCGTTTCTTCATGTCTTTGTTTTGCGTGTCGACAGCGTGAACTTCAGTATACACGACATCGCCGTACAGCTCCTGCTGTTGACGAAGGAACTTCTGGGCATCGGATAAGATCTTTTCTGCGTCAGGGTGGAAGGACATGGAAAGCGGGAATCAGTGGTCAGTTTGCCTCCGCCGGAGTGCAACGAAGGCGGGTTGCCAGTAGTCAGTTCTCTGTCGTAGGTCTACTTCTTCCTCCACATGAGCGCCAGGCGATCGAGGATCCGATTGGCCACATCGAACTTCGGCAGTTCGGGAAGTTCCTGCTTCGTCCCTGACGCGTCGATGATCGTGACGATATTCGAGTCGCTGCCGAAGATGGTCCGATGCGTTGCGAGCGAGTTGAGAACGATGAGATCGAGATTCTTCCGCTTCAGTTTCTCCCGTGCGTTGCGTTCTTCTCGCTCGGTCTCAAGGGCGAATCCGACAAGCAGCCGTTTCCCTTTCTTCTTCCCGAGCGTGCCAAGAATGTCGGGGGTCTGCGTCAGTGCGATCTCCGGAACATCGTCGCCCGTCTTTTTGATCTTCTGTTTCGCCATGCGTGCCGGAGCGTAGTCTGCAACAGCGGCAGCCATGACGACCGCCTGCGCGTTTTTCGCATGGTGTTGGACGGCGTTGAACATCTGGAGCGCGGATTCAACGTTGATGCGTTTCACCTTCCGGGGGGTCTCCAGGTGCGTCGGACCCGCCACCAGAGTGACGACCGCGCCCCGCTGAGCCGCGGCGTTCGCCAGCGCGAATCCCATCTTCCCGGACGATCGATTGCCGATGAAGCGAACCGGGTCAATGGCCTCGTATGTCGGTCCCGCCGTCACGACGATCCTCTTCCCGCGCAAATCCCGGTGGGCTTGTTTCAGAATGCCCCCGACGTACGCCACCAGTTCTTCGACCTCCGGCAAGCGTCCCGGACCTTTAAGTCCGCTGGCGAGCTCGCCCGATCCGGGGAGCATGACATGAAACCCGCGCTCACGGAGGACCGCAAGATTGCGTTGCGTCGCTTCGTTCAGATACATGTCGGCATCCATCGCGGGGACAAGAATGATCGGACGGGAACAAGCGAGCGTCACGACGGTCAACAGATTGTCCGAGATGCCATGCGTGAACTTGGCAACGGTGTTTGCGGACGCTGGGGCGATCACGAGCACATCCGCCCAGTTCGCCAGGTGGATATGCCGCGTGCTGATGTCTGTATCCGACGATTGGTCCGCGGTCCAGAGATCGACCGCAACCGGATACCGGGAGAGCGCAGAAAACGTGAGCGGCGTGACGAACCGTTGTCCGGCCTCGGTCATCATCACGCGCACGTCGGCGCCGCGTCGTGCGAGTTCACGCACGAAATAGCAAACCTTGTAGGCGGCGATGCCGCCGGTCACGCCGACGAGGATGTGCGCACCACGCATGGCTGTTGCCGGTGTTGTCGCTATTCGGTCTCGGGTTCTTTCGGCACGACGGGGGCCGTTTCCTTGTACCGGAACGTGACCGTCTTATCCGCCATTTCCTGCAGCGCCGTCTCCGTCGGCTTGGGACGCTGTTCGAACTCCAGGCTGATCTTCAGCTGGTCAGGATTCGTCGTCGTGACCTCAAGGTCTTCCTCGAGTTCGGTCGTTGACGTGAGCGCCTTGATGGTCTCGAGCCGCTGGGCGAGCTCGATCTTCAGGTCGTCATGGATCTGGCGGGAGCGCTTCGCCGTTGCGACGATCGCTTCGTAGATGTTCCCGACCTTGTCGGTGAATTCCTGCATCGGTATGGGTTTTACAGGCACGGTACTTCCTCCTCACGGTTCACGGTTCTAGTTGTTCAATCCTTGCGATGCGCGCATTCACGAGTGCATTCACTTCGTTCACCGCGCGGTCCAGATCGTCGTTCACGACCCGGACATCAAATTCCTTCCCCAGCTCCAGTTCCATCGCGACGCGTGCCATCCGGCGTTCGACAGTCGCGGCATCCTCCGTCTTCCGATTCTCCAGCCGGCGCCGCAATTCGTCGACACTCGGCGGGGCGATGAAGATGAGCAGGGCATCGTCCCGGTACAGTCGTTTGATGGAGAGCGCTCCCTTGACGTCGACATCGAAGAGCATCACGCGCCCCGCGGCCAGCGCCCGATCGACCTCGCTTTTCAACGTCCCGTAGAGGTTGCCGTAGATCTCCTCATACTCGATCAGATCGTTCGCCGCGATGCGTGTCTCGAATTCCTCGCGAGTCAGGAAGAAGTAATCCTTCCCATGGGTTTCCCCGGGACGCATCGCCCGCGTTGTCGCCGAGACCGAGAACAGGATCTCGGGATGGCGCTGCATGACCGCCTTGGCGATGGTCGTCTTCCCGCTCCCGCTCGGAGCCGCAACGACGATGAGAAGTCCCTTCATTCAATGTTCTGCAATTGTTCCCGGATCTTTTCCAGCTCTTCCTTGATCTGTACCACGATGTGCGCGATGGGCGCATCATTCGTCTTCGAACCGATCGTGTTCGCTTCGCGGTTCATCTCCTGGATGAGGAAGTTGAGCTTTCGTCCGGCCGCTTCCTTCTTCCCCAACGCCTCGAGGAAGAACTTGTTGTGCGTATGGAAGCGCACGCATTCTTCCGTCACATCGAGCTTCTCTGCCAGAAGCACGATCTCCAGTTCCAGGCGGTTCTGATCGACGATCGCCTTGTCGCTTACCAGCTGCTCGACGCGTTCGAACAGCTTCTTCCGTTCCTCCGGGATGCGCTCCTTCGACGACCGTTCCACGTCGACCAGGATGTTGTCGATCGATTGCACGCGTGCGCGGAGGTCCTTGGCCAGCTCCGCGCCTTCGTTCGCGCGCATCACATTCAGATCGGCCAGCGCCTGCCGGATCCCATCGCGGATCACTTCCCAATCGCGCTCGTCGCTGTCCTCTTCATCCACGGGCTCGAAGATCTCGGAGAAGCTCAGCAGATGCGCAAGCTTCACGGGCTCCCGAAGTTTGGCCGTCCGACGAACCTCATTCAGCAACTTCACGTACTGCTTCGTTGCTTCCGCGTTGACCCGCAGCGGTGCCGCGCCGTTTGCGTTGCGCTCGACCTTCACCGTGACATTGACGCTTCCGCGGCTCAGCGCGCCCCGGATAAGGTCCTTGATGTCCTTCTCACGATGGGACAAGGCACGCGGTGTTCGAACCGTCACATCGAGGTAACGGCTGTTGACGCTTCGGACCTCGATGAAGGCCGACAATCCGTGCCCTTCGACCTCGGCACGGCCATATCCTGTCATGCTAGAGACCACATTCGCTCCCAGTGAAATTCCCCCAAAACATATAAAGATACGCATAATTGGCAGGGACAGCAATACACATTTTTCCACGACTTATCCACAGAGAAAATTGCATTTCCCTCCGTTTTTCGTGAAGTTCAATGGAATATCCACACGGCCGTGGTCACAAACTATTACACACTCAAGGGTATTGCAGAAGACCTCAACCGGCGTCTGAAGGGATGCCGGCTTCTTGAAGCATTCTCGCAGTATCGCAATGAGCTCGTCCTGCGCCTCCAGGAAGATCTCGAGGAGGCCGACCGCTCAGATGCGGTGCTGATCAGTTGCGAGCCCTCGGCGAACTCGATCTTCCATCGCGCGTCGTTCGCCCGAGCGCGCCGCAATTCGGTCGACTTCTTCTCCCCGATCATCGGCGAGATCTTGGAGGCCGTCATGATCTCGGCGACCGACCGCGAGATCTCATTTCAATTCTCATCAGGTCGAGTGCTCATCGCCCAGTTCTTTGGTTCGCGCGCCAATGTCATCTTGTGCGATGACCGCCGCACCGTGCTCGAGCCTTTTCTGAAAACCCTTTCACCCGAGAGCACGCTTCCCGCTGCGCGTTCCGTTTCCGATCTCACCGAGGCAGCCGTATTCGCGCAAACCCTGCGCGGATCGACCGCGGACGCGACCCTGCTAGCCGGACTCAAGCGCGCCCTCCCGCGATTCGGTGCAACGCTTCACCGCGAGGTGGCGATGCGATCCGGGTTCTCCGCCGAAACGCCTGTCGCCGATCTTTCTGACCGGGATATGGAAGCGCTGGCCGCGACAGCTCGTCACATCCAAGGATTGCTCCTGCTCGAACCGCAGCCGCGCATCTATCTGCGTGATGACGCACCAGTGGAATTCGCTCTCATTCCGCTCGAGCAATTCGGAGACCTGCGCGTTCAATCGTTCGAAGACCTCCAGACGGCCATCCGAACATACCTGGCCACCGGGCATGTTCAGCGCGCCTTCCACGACCAGAAACGCGCGGTTCTCCAGGCGCTGCAGCAGGAATTGTCGAAGACCGAGCGAACACTCCAGAAGATCGACCATGAAGCCCCTGCACCTCCGGAAAGGGGAACGGGAAGCGCTGGTCGAGGATGTGTATGCAGAAGACCATGCGCCAGTCCTCATTCCGCTCGATATCCACTTGACCCCCGCGAAGAACGCCGAACGGTACTATGCACGTGCACGAAAAATCCGGGAGACCATTGATGAGCAGCGCGAGCGCCGAGCGACACTGCATGCACGACTTCGGGAACTCGAGGGAACACTCGTTGAGCTCGATGACATCGAGAACACGGAAGCGCTTCGCTCGTTCATCGAACGGCACAAGCCGCTGCTGGCATCGGCAGGATACCGCAGTACCGCGGGCACGCGCACCGCACCGCCTCCGCCATTCCGGGTATTCATCGTGACCGGCGGCTTCCAGGTGTGGGCCGGAAAGAGCAGCGAGAACAACGATCTGCTGACCACGCGGCACACAGGAAAAGAAGACCTCTGGTTTCATGCACGCGGCGTCGGGGGGTCGCATGTCGTCCTGAAGGTGCACCCGGGCAAGGGGGAGGTCAGCAGGGCGGCGGTTCAAGACGCTGCTTCCGTCGCGGCATTTTACAGCAAGATGAAGAACGCTTCACTCGTTCCGGTCACGATGTGTCTGGGGAAGCACGTTCGCAAACCCAAGGGAGCTTCTGCGGGTACAGTTATGGTTGAACGAGAGGAAACCGTCTTCGCCGAACCCCGGCTTCCCGCAGATCGGAAGGACGAACATGCGCGCTGAGCGCCATCCGAACATTGGTGAATGCACATGAACGTACGAATTAAGATCCTGTTCCTCCTTCTTGTTTGGACGACACTGTGCGTTGCACAAGGATCTTTTGATGGCGCCTCACAGCTTTCGCACCGCGTATGGATGCGTGAACACGGTCTCCCACAGAATTCCGTGAACGCGATCGTCCAATCGCGGGATGGGTACATCTGGATAGGCACGCAGGAAGGGGTGGCGCGGTTCGATGGCGTTCGGTTCACGATCTTCAATCGACGCACCTTTCCCGCTCTTCGAAGCAATTACACGTGGGGATTGTTCGAGGACCAGACGGGGAATCTCTGGATCGCCACGAGTGGCGGAGGTCTTGTCTGTCGCACCAAAGATTCCGCGATCACGTACACCACAGACGACGGCCTCCCCAGCAACGTCGTCTGGACGGTCCGCGAGGATGCATCCGGCGCCGTGTGGGCTGCGACGGAGGACGGTCTGGCGCGACGCGAAGCACACGGGTCGCAATTCCGACCTATCGAATCCACGCGCGGTCATTCGATCCGCAGTGTTTGGTTTGAATCTCCGCATCGCGCGCTGGTTGGGACGAATGAAGGATTGTTCGTTCTGGAGAACGGCCGATGGACGCCGGTCCGCGGGTCCGAGTCGCTGGGAATCCATTCGATCCGGTCGCTCCCGGGAGAACCGTACGAACTCGCGCTCGCCACGAGTGAAGGGCTCTACGCGTGGGATGGAACGCAGATGCGAAGATTCGCTGCACCGGCGAGGATTCAACGCTCGGTGATCTTCGACATCCAGCCCGACAAAAACGGCGTGCTGTGGGTTGCCACGGGCGGAGCAGGGATCTGGTATCGCGAACAGGGGAAGTGGTCGGCCTTCACCACTTCGTCCGGCCTTGGGGACGATCAGGTGCGGTCCTTGCTGATCGATCACGAAGGGACGGTATGGGCCGGGACGTACGGCGGAGGATTGAATGCGTTACATCGCGCCCGCTTCTCCGCCATCACGCGTCGCAATGGATTGAGGAACGAGTTCATCCTCTCGCTTGCGGGAGATGCCCGGGGACGCATGTGGTTTGGAACGTACGGGGGGGGCATCGCCTTGTGGGACGGAAGTGCTGTGCGGACCTTCGGTGCCGATCAAACCGGCGGGGCCGCGATCATTCCATCGATCATGCCCGGCGTTCGCGGTGAGGTGTATGTTGGCGGCACGGACCATGCGCTGACCGTGCGAACACCGGACGGGCGTGTGAGAACGATCTCGGCGGACAAGTCCCTGCGTTCTGTGCATGCGATGTTCATTGACCGACGCAGCCGTCTCTGGACCGGCTCCGAGGAGGGAGTCGCCATGATCGATGCAGGACGCGTCACGTCCTTCGGTCATCGTCCGGATTCGGTTAGCGGGGTCGTCGTTGCTATAGCGGAGACGCGGGATTCGTCCATGTGGTTCGGCACGCTCGCCGACGGTCTGTATCACCTGCATGACGGCGTCATAACGCGATTCACTTCTGCCGACGGCCTTTCGAGCGACCGCATCATTGCACTTCATGCAGATGACGACGGATCGCTCTGGATCGGCACGGATGGCGGCGGGCTCGTGCATCTCAGCGGCGGCCGCTTCATTGCGTTCACGACCGCACGCGGACTGTATGATGATGTCGTCTTCAGCGTCGTTGAGGATGCCGATCGAAACATTTGGATGAGCTCGAACAACGGCATTGCTCGTGTTTCGAAAGCCGATCTGCTCGCCGCCGAGCGGGATACCGCACAGACGATCGCCTGTCAGGTATTCGGCGTTGCGGACGGCATGCCGAGTAGTGAATGCAACGGACGACGACAGCCCTCCGCGTGGAAGGACCTCCACGGTCGGCTTTGGTTTGCCACGTTGAAAGGGGCCGCGGTCGTCGATCCACGGACGCTCCGCCTCAATCCGATTCCTCCACCGATGACCATCGAGCGCCTTCTGGCGGACGAGAAGCCCTATCCTGCCACCGACGGCATCGAACTCCCCGCAGGGACCGCCCGCATCGCGCTTGAGTACACCGCGTTGTCGTTCATCGCCCCCGAGCGCAACCAATTCCGATATCAGCTTGAGGGATATGACGACACCTGGATCGAAGCAGGAAACCGGCGCACGGCCTATTACACGAACCTCCGACCAGGTGAGTACCGCTTCCGCGTCATCGCCCGGAATAACGACGGCGTCTGGGCGGAGACCGGTGTATCGTTCTCGTTCATCCTGCTTCCCCATTTCACCCAAACCCTTCTTTTCTACTTCATGTGTGCGGCGATCGGCATCGCGTTCGTCCTCGGCTTCACTCGATTGCGCATTCAGCGTTCTCGCCGTCACGAGGTGGAACTCGTCGACCTGATCGCGGAACGGACGAAGAGCCTTGTCGAAGAGAAGCAGCGCGTTGAGGCGGCGCTGCAGGAGACTGAACGGGCTCGCAAGGAGGCGGAACGGCAGGC
>JALONE010000390.1:1913-3025 GCA_025455125.1 Bacteroidota bacterium | reverse complement strand
GCGGTGATCACCAGCGTCCCGACCAACCCGTATTCCTCGCCGAGGATGCTGAACACGAAGTCGTTGTGCGGTTCCGGGAGGAAGAAGTCCCGCTGGCGGCTTTCACCGGGCCCGACGCCGAAGATTCCGCCATTGGCGAATCCGATCAACCCTTGAAGCAGCTGATGGCTCATGCGTCCGTCGGAATGCCCGGCAATGAATGATCGCATGCGCTCAAGCCGGTAGGGCGCCATGAGCAAATACCCCGCAAAGAGCGGCAACACCGCCAACACCGTCAAGAGCAGATGCTTGAACCGCACGCCGCCGATGAACAGGATCGTCATGCTCAACAGCGCGATCATCGATCCCGTGCTGAAATTCGGTTGGAGCATCACCAACACCGTCACAAGTCCCACCCAGATCATGGCCGGAAGATATCCCTGACGGAAATCTTCCATCAATTCTCCCTTGGTCGCGAGGAGCATGCTCAAATGGAACATGAGCGCATACTTGGCGAACTCCGAGGGTTGAAATCCGATGCCGCCGAAGCGCAGCCATCGCACCGCACCCTTCGTTTCGCCCCCGAGCACGAGCGTGACAAGGAGAAAGCCAACAGCCAGGATCAATGCCAACTTGGTGAACCGCTTGTACATCGAGTACGGAACGGTCAAACCAACGAAGAGCGCGGCGATGCTCAACAATACCTTGATCGCGTGAAGATCAAGAAAGTAATCCATCCGGTTCATCTTTTTGAGCGCGATCTCCGCCGATGCGCTGTAGACCACGCCCACGCTGACGACCAGCAGGAACAGGACGATCACAAAGCTCGGAAGGTCGATATGGTTGCGACGAATGCGCATTACAATTTGTTCACCAGTTCCTTGAAGACGACGCCGCGATGTTCGTAATTGTTGAACCAATCGAACGACGCACACGCGGGCGAAAGCAGTACCACGTCGCCACGTTTCGCCAGCATCTGCGCTGTGCGAACGGCCTCTTCCATGTTCGATACCTGCTTCACGGTGCTCACATCCGCAAAGGACCGCTCGACCTTGTCCGCCGATTCACCGATCGCCACGACGGCCCGGACGTGTTTTCGGACCAGCTCGGTGAGCCGGGAGTAATCGTTTCCT
>JALONE010000390.1:0-1893 GCA_025455125.1 Bacteroidota bacterium | reverse complement strand
TGTGAATGCCTGCAATGCGTACCAGACCGCATCGACATTCGTCGCCTTTGAATCGTTCACGTACTCCACGCCGTTCAATTCCCGGACGAACTCCAGTCGATGCTCGACGCCGCCGAACGACGTCAGCGTTGCTCGAATGGACTCGGCCTTGACGCCGAGCAATTGCGCGGTCAGTGTCGCGGCCATTGCGTTGTACAGATTGTGCATTCCGCGAATTCGGATCTCGCTCGTCGGGATGATCTCTCGCCGGATCCCCTCCAGCCGCGTGACGAGAAGCCCGTTCTCGACGAACGCTCCTTCTGAAACCGCGTTCATCACGCTGAACCCGACCTTCCGTGACCGCGCCTCGGGAACCACCGTTCTCGTCCACGGATCATCCTCGTCAAAGATGAGCACATCGGCATCCGTTTGATTCATGAAGACCCGCGCTTTGGACGCCGCGTATTTCTCCATCGAATGATCGTACCGGTCCATATGGTCCTCGGTGATGTTCAACAACACCGCAATGGACGGACGAAACGACTCGATGTGGTCAAGCTGGAAGCTGCTCACTTCCAGAACAGCAGGATGCGCCGGAGCCAGATCCAGAACGACTCCCGCGAATGCCGTCCCAATGTTCCCAGCAACAACATGTTTCTTCGCTGCATCGTCGAGCATCCTTCCGATGAGCGTGGTCGTTGTGGTCTTGCCGTTGCTGCCCGTGATGGCAACGATCGGCGATGAACAGAACCAACTGCTGACTTCCAATTCCGAGCACACCCGGATCCCGCGTTGTTGCGCTTCGCGGACGGACGGCGCATCGCTCGGCACTCCCGGGCTGATGACCATCAGGTCGCAGGCAAAGATCCGTTCCGAGTGCGCGTCGGTTTCGAACGGGATGCCTGCCGCCTGCAATTCCGCGATCGCATGCGTCAGCGCCGCCGCTGATGATTTGTCGCTGACGAAGACATGCGCACCGTTCGCGTTCAGCAGTTTTGCGACCGCGATCCCGCTTCTCGCCGCACCGATGACGGTGACCGATGTTCCCTTGACGCGTTCCATGGCGCGCTACCGCACCTTGAACGTCGACAGGCTGAGGATCATCAACAGGATCGCGATGATGTAGAACCGCGTGACGATCTTCGGCTCGGGCCATCCGAGCAATTCAAAATGATGATGGATGGGGGCCATTTTGAAGACGCGGCGCCCTTCTCCATACTTCCGCTTCGTGTACTTGAAATAGGTCCGCTGGATGATGACCGACACGGTCTCCATCAGGAACACGCCGCCGAGCGTCGGCAGGAGCAATTCCTTCTTCACCAGCACGCACATCGCGCCGATGATCCCGCCCAGCGCGAGCGAACCCGTATCCCCCATGAATACTTGCGCCGGATACGAATTGAACCAGAGGAAACCGAGCGCCGCACCCGAGATCGCCGCGCAATAGATCGCCAGCTCTCCCGAGCCGCGGAGATAGGGAATGGTCAAGTACTGGCTCCAGATCGCGTGTCCCGACACGTATGTGATGAACGCCAGCGTCAGCGCGACGATCCCGACCGTGCCGATGGCCAGACCGTCGAGACCATCCGTCAGGTTGACGGCATTCGATGTTGCGGTAATGACAAAGATCACCATCGGGATGTACAGAATGCCGAAATCGAATTCCGTCCACTTCACAAACGGCACCGTCGTGCTGGACTTGAGCCGCACAAGGTCGGCGTCGATCCAGTGCGGTGCGAAGTAGATGAGGCCGCCGACAACGCATCCGACAAGCACCTGGCCCACGATCTTGTAGCGTCCAATAAGCCCCTTCGGCTTCTTCTTGACGACCTTGAGGTAGTCGTCCAGAAATCCGACCGCACCCAGGGTGATGGTCACGAACAAGATGAGCAGGACATAGAGCGAGGCGACGAT
>JALONE010000057.1 GCA_025455125.1 Bacteroidota bacterium | reverse complement strand
CGGAGTGAAGGGGGATACGGCAACAGGAGCCCAGAAGCCCGCGAAGGTGGAAACGGGGGCGAGCGTGAATGTACCCCTGTTCATCAACGAGGGAGACACGATTCGGGTGGATACCAGAACCGGGAAATATCTCGAGCGCGTGAATGGCTGAGGACATGAGCAGCGACCAATCCACGGGTACCCCCACGTCTCACAAAGGATCTCGGATGGATCTTTCATACGTAAAGAAAGTCATCAAGCTCGTCGAGAACAGCAATGTCGATGAGGTTGAGATCGAGGAAGAGGGGAAGCGGCTGCGCGTGGCCCGCAATCGGACGATGGCTGCTCCGGCGTCGATCCAATATGCTCCCGTTGCTGCGCCGGCACCGCAATCGGCTCCATCCGCCGCCCCGGCCCCCTCTGCACAGAAAAGCTCTCCGCAATATCACGAGGTCCGCTCGCCGATCGTCGGCACGTTCTATCGTGCTCCATCTCCAGACGCCGAGGCATACATCGAGGTCGGACAACCGGTCAAGATCGGTCAAGTGCTTTGCATTGTCGAGGCGATGAAGCTCATGAATGAGATCGAGTCCGATGCGAACGGCACCGTCGTCAAGATCCTGGTCGAGAACGGCAAGCCGGTCGAATACAATCAGGTCCTCTTCTGGGTCGAGAAGAGCTAATCATCGCCCGACTCCCCTCCATCGAAAAAGGCACTTCCTTGTTCAAGAAGATCCTCATCGCCAACCGTGGCGAGATCGCTCTGCGGGTCATCCGGGCTGCACGCGAACTCGGCGTTCGTACGGTTGCCGTGTATTCCGAGGCCGACCGCGATTCGCTGCACGTCAAGTTTGCCGATGAAGCAGTCTGCATTGGTCCCCCCGCAAGCAAAGAGAGCTATCTGAATATTCCGCGCATCATCGCGACGGCGGAAGTAACGAATGCCGATGCGATCCATCCGGGGTATGGATTTCTCGCGGAGAATGCGAACTTCGCCGACATCTGCGGAAGCTCGGGCATCACATTCATCGGGCCGCATCCGGATGCCATCAGCGCGATGGGAGACAAGGCGCTCGCGAAGGATACCATGCGGAAGGCGGGCGTCCCCGTCGTCCCCGGCAGCGATGGGATCATCTCGAATCTTACGGATGCGATGCGCATCGCCGGCGAGATCGGGTATCCGGTCATCATCAAGGCGACTGCGGGCGGCGGCGGCCGCGGTATGCGCATCGTCCGTTCGGGGGACGAATTGGAGAATGCATTTCGCACGGCAAGCCACGAGGCGGAATCCGCATTCGGGAATGCGGCGGTCTACATCGAGAAGTATATCGAGGAACCGCGTCACGTCGAGATCCAGGTGATGGGTGACCGTTTCGGCACGATCATCCACTACGGCGAACGCGACTGTAGCATCCAACGCCGTCATCAGAAACTCGTGGAAGAGGCTCCGTCGCCGGCGTTGACGCCGGAACTCCGTGCCGCAATGGGCGCGGCAGCGGTCAAAGGTGCAAAGAGCGTCGACTACGTCGGTGCCGGAACCATCGAGTTCCTGCTTGACAAGAACAAGAACTTCTATTTCATGGAAATGAACACGCGGATCCAGGTCGAGCATCCCGTGACCGAGGAGGTCTATTCGGTCGACCTCCTGAAGACGCAGATCCGCATGGCGGCGGGAGAGAAGCTCCGTAAGACCGCACCAAAGCCGGAATGGCACGCCATCGAATGCCGCATCAACGCGGAGGATCCGTATCAGGGATTCCGCCCCTCGCCGGGACGGATCACCAGTCTCCATTTCCCCGGAGGATTCGGCGTTCGCGTCGACACCCATGCGTACCAGGATTATCTGATCCCGCCGTACTATGACTCCCTTGTGGCCAAGCTGATCGTCAAAGGCCGGACTCGCGACGAAGCGGTGGAAAAGATGTACCACGCGCTCGATGAGTTCATCATCGAGGGGATCAAGACGACGATCCCGTTCCACAAGAAGCTCATGCGGAACGATCGCTTCCGAAGCGGGAACTTCGACACCAAGTTCATCGAGTCGTTCTCGATGGACCAGGAATCGTAATCGATATCTCCTCCATCACCACATTCCTACGAGGCACCCATGAACGTCCCCGAAAACCTGAAATACACGAAAGACCACGAGTGGATCCGAGTCGAGGGCGGTTTTGGCTGGGTGGGGATCACGGAATTCGCGCAAGGCGAGTTGGGCGACATCGTGTTTGTCGAACTTCCCGCCGTGGGCACGAAGGTGGAACAAGGCAAGACGTTCGGTACCATCGAAGCGGTGAAGGCCGTCTCCGAACTCTACGCGCCGATCACTGGCGAGATCGTAGAGGTCAACAAGGCGGTCCAGGATCAACCCGAATCCGTGAATAAAGACCCCTACAACAATGGCTGGATGGTAAAGATCGCAATCGCCAATCCAGCTGAGGTCAGCGCGCTCCTTGACGCGCCGGCCTACAAATCACTGATCGGCAAATAACGCCAATCCCCCCGGCGGTCATGGACGGACAAACCCTGGTCGCCCTCACCGCATCCGCGGTGATCGTTCCCCTCGCCGTCGCCGTTGTCTGGTGGCGGCGCTCAGGAGCACGTGCCCTGTCATCGGCATCCTACCACAAGTCGCCGGTCCCCACAGTCATCCTTGAAACGCAAAGAGTCACTGCGCGCAATGCTGCAGCGGTGCGGCTCTTTGGCGACAGCGATATCGCGCTCAGCCGCTTCATCATTCCCTCCCGTGCGTCGGGTTCCATACCCGCTTCTGCGGTCATCGAGGAAGCGGTCCGCAACGGGCAGGAATGGACCGGACCGCTCATCGATTCCCACATGGAACCGGCCCGCGTGTTCGAAGGACATCTGATCCCGCTCCGTCCAGGCCGCTCTGCATTGCTGCACCTCCTCGTCGCCGCATCCGACGGAACAGACCTTCGGACATCATCGCTTCCAATGGACGGTGCGTCAGCGCTTCTGGCGGGCTCAACGGACAGCATCGTTGTCTTGCATGGCGACCGCGTGCTGTATGCAAATGCGACCGCAGCGCAGCTGTTCGGCTATGAACGTCCGGAGGAGCTCGCATCAGTCGATTTTCTCGCGTCAATGGTCTCCTCAAGCAGGCCGGTGTTCGGCGGTGGCGTGCTCGAACAAGAGCCGGGAACGGTCGTTCTCTCCCATGCCGACATCCGCGGCTATACGCGCACCGGGCGGCTGCTCGATCTCGACGTCAATGCGCGGATCATCACGTGGAATGGCGTGAAGGCGCTTGAAGTGTTTCTCCGTGACGTGACCGAGCGGAAATCGTTGGAACGGGAGCAAGCGTTATGGCGGTGGGAACAGGAGGCGCTGAGCGAGATCGACCGAAAGATCGTCGGCGTCGCCGATGCCGATACCGTCTTCGCCGCCATCCTCCAGCATGCGGTCAGCCTCGTGCAAGGCGATTGGGCAGGATTGCTGACGCTCGATGAAGATCATTCGCGCGCAGTCTGGCGGATGATGCACGGAGCCATTGCGGTGGCCGAAAGCGAGATGGTGATGGATGAGGCATTCCGCGGGATCATCATCCGGCAAGATCAGACGGCTGTTGAGCCGGGCGCCGAGCAGATCACGCCTTTCCTCAAGGATCTGCATGTGCGCGAACAGCTCCGCACTTCGGTCTGGTCGCCGCTGAGCATCGGCACAGAACTGATCGGATCCTTGGCGGTCGGATTTCGCTCCAGGCGCGAGCCCGGTCAACGAGAACTCCGTTTGCTGGTCTCCTTGGCGGAAAAGAGCGCGATCGCCCTGATGAACATCCGGCAATATGAACGGGTGGTTGCCCGAGAGCAGGAGCTCGAGCGGCTCTCCATTTCGCGCGTCGAGGCGCAGGAAGAGGAGCGCCGCCGGATCGCCAAGGAGATCCACGATGGCATCGGCCAGATGCTGACAGCCATCAAGTTCAACCTCGAGATCCTTGAGGATTCCGTGGCGTCGAGCGGCGATGCGCGCGAACGGATCACTGAAATGAAGAACCTGCTCGATGGGCTCATGCGTGAGGCCCGCCAAATGTCCTACACGTTGATGCCGAGCGTGCTGGACGATTTCGGGTTGGCCCCTGCGCTTCAAATGCTTTGCGAGCAGTTCCGGAAGAAACATGCCATCGTCACGACGTTCCAGAATCATGGTCTGACGAGTCGCCTGCACCGGCTCCTCGAAGTCTCTCTCTACCGCATCGTCCAGGAGGCACTCACAAACGTCCTTCGTCATGCGGCGGCCGACACGGTAACGGTGCAGATCATCAAGCGGGCCGACCGCATTCGCCTCATCATCGAGGACAATGGGAAGGGAATGCCCTCATCCTCATCGTTTGGCCACGGCCTCGGATTCGTGAGCATGCGAGAGCGGGCCTCGCAATTTGGCGGAACACTTCGCGTCGATTCATCCCCCGGGGAAGGCACCGTGGTATCCGTAGACGTCCCAATTGCTGACTCGGAGCCGAAATGAGCAAGATCCATATTCTTCTCGCTGATGATCACCCGCTCGTTCGCAGCGGTCTCATCAAATTACTCGAACCCCACAAGGAGTTCGTCGTTGTAGGGGAGGCGGGGGACGGAGAAGAAGCGGTCGCGCTGACGAAGAAACTGCAGCCCGATGTCGTGGTCATGGATCTCTCGATGCCGAAGATGACCGGCCTGGAAGCGACGAGGATCATCCGGGAGAAGGATCCCAACGTCCGCGTGCTCGTCCTCACGATGCACGACAACGAAGAATACGTCTTCCAGATCTTGAAGGCGGGGGCAGGGGGATACGTGCTCAAGGACAGCGGTC
Source organism: Bacteroidota bacterium (assembly GCA_025455125.1). Taxonomy (GTDB): domain Bacteria; phylum Bacteroidota; class Ignavibacteria; order UBA10030; family UBA10030; genus JAKAJH01. The sequence continues at coordinate 1,860 of JALONE010000057.1, read as the reverse complement.
GGGACGAACTGGCGAATGCGATCTCTGCGGTCGCCCGGGGAGAGAAGTTCTTCAGCCCGCGCGTCTCCGAGATCATGGTGCAGGGATATCTTCGAACCTCCGACGGTCATCCCGCAGCGCAGCCTTCCGATGAGATTCCACTCACGAAGCGTGAGCGCGAAGTGTTGCTCTGCATCGGAGACGGATTGAACAATCAGTTGATCGCTGAAAAGCTGTTCATTAGTCCGCGCACCGTTGACACGCATCGGACAAACATCATGCAAAAACTCGACATCCACGATACGGCGAACCTCGTTCGCTTTGCCATCGAGAACAAGAGCAAGCTTTAGCGGTAATTCCCTCAATATCCCCGCTTTCCCCGATCCCACTACGGTAATCCCCGTAGCACCTACGTTCGTCCTCGTAATCGCCAAAATACCGTTCCTCCTTGAGGCAGACGGCCACCCTCGTTGTGTATATTGCACACGCAGTCTGAGAAGAGACGCTCGGACTTTAGACCAGTGAGGGATGAAGCGATGCGGACTCCAGAGAAAAGATTAGAGTTGATAGCGGCGACCGAAGCAGGGATGAATGGGAACTCTCTGGAGTCCGCGTATCGCTTCGGATTGAATCCAACTGCGTCTTCGGATTTCGTGGGAGGGGATGACATGTCGAACTTGAGAATCTTGCTTGCGGACGATCATGAGGGCTTCCGGCGAATTCTGTCCTCTTTTCTCCGTTCGCAATCTGGCGTCGAGGTCGTCGGAGAGGCGGCCGACGGCCAAGACGCCGTTACTATCGCAGTGAAAGAAAGACCAGATATCGTATTCATCGACCTTCACATGCCCAATTTTGACGGAATTGAGGCAACGAAGGCGATAAAGGAAAAGCTCCCGAATACCCGAGTCTTTGTTCTTTCAATGGATTCAAGTGAATACCATCGAAAATCTGTGGAAATCGCTGATGGGTTCATTCCAAAACAGACCATGAAGAACGCGATTCTCACCGTTCTGGCGCATGAGCGGCTGCGTGATGATAACAACGCCATGCTGAAGGCATCTTAAAGCCTGTGAACGGTCACGGTCGCGCCAGCAAGGGGAGGCGGAACTTGCTGGTAGCACCGACCGTTCACAGCACGATTTGACGTAGGGAGAGGCAACGAAAGCGACCGAAGCAAGCACAGTGGGCGACTGAAGCATACGACGTAATGGGATTGTTCCGCTGGAACGAGCCGGGACCAAGTTGAAGCGATAAGAGGCGATCGCTTCACTTCGGTTACCCGGCTTTTGTATTTTGGGAGTCTTCTTTCTATGTTGGCTCCACCGAAACAACCGGAGGAGAAGCGTGAACATCCAATTTCTCGGCGCAGCCCGAACGGTCACAGGTTCCATGCACCTGGTCAGCGTCAACGGCAGCCGCATCCTCCTGGATTGTGGCCTATTTCAAGGACGGCGAGCCGAATCCTACGAACGCAATCGCAATTTCCCCTTCGACCCCGCGTCGTTGGATGCCGTCATCCTGTCGCATGCCCACATCGACCATGCAGGCAACCTCCCCAATCTGGTCAAGAACGGGTTCGATGGTCCGATCTTTTCCACCGCGGCGACGCGAGACCTGTGCAACGTGATGCTGTACGATAGCGCGTACATCCAGGAACGGGACGTTGAGTATGTGAACAAGCGGAATCGGCGGCACGGAGAACCACCCGCAGAGCCGCTATACACTGTGATGGATGTCGCCGACACGATGGTTCGTTTCGTGAGCCTCCGCTACCATGAAGCATTCAGGCCCGCTGCAGGAGTTGAAGGGCAGTTCTATGATGCCGGCCATATCCTCGGTTCAGCGGTGACGAAACTTGATATCGACGAAAAGGGACAGAAA
>JALONE010000056.1 GCA_025455125.1 Bacteroidota bacterium | reverse complement strand
TGGGGAGCGGCATCAAAGTGACCTCAGGGCCCGCGCTTGAGAAGCCGGGAGACCTCGCCGGGATCCTCACATCGCTCGAACGATGTGAAGTCCTCTTCATCGACGAGATCCATCGCGTCCCCGCAAAGATCGAGGAGTATCTCTACTCGGCGATGGAAGACTACCGCGTCGACATCGTCATCGACAGCGGTCCGGGAGCGAAGACGATCCAGTTGGGATTGCAGCCCTTCACGCTCGTCGGTGCAACCACGCGGGCCGGACTACTCAGCGCTCCGTTGCGCTCCCGGTTCGGCATCGTCATTCGCCTCGACTCTTACGACTGTGATCATCTGCAGATGATCATCGACCGCTCCGCCAAGCTCCTGAACATCCCGCTCGATCGCGATGCGTCGGCGGACATCTCGAAGCGTTCACGCGGCACGCCTCGCATCGCAAACCGGTTGTTGAAGCGATGCCGCGATTTTGCCGAGGCCGACCGTCGATTGGCGAGTTTCAACGGGACGGTGACGCGCGAGGTTGCGGCCCACGCCCTGACCGCGCTGGAAGTGGACGAGCACGGATTCGACGAGATGGACAAGCGGATCCTGCAGGCGTTGGTGCAGAAGTACGGTGGAGGACCTGTGGGCCTCACGACGCTGGCGGTCGCGGTGGGCGAAGAGCCCGGGACGATCGAGGAAGTGTATGAGCCATATTTGATTCAGGAAGGATTTCTTGCGCGCACTCCGCGCGGGCGGGAGGCCACCGCGGCCGCGTTCCGATATCTTGGTGTCGCTCCGCGGAAGGGGCGATCATCGGGACAATTGGAGCTCGGGGATGGGAATCGCGGCTGAATTGGCCTGGTGATGTGTCCGGGGATTTATCCGGGGACTTATCCGGGGATTTATCCGGGGTTTTATCCGGGATAAATCGCCGATGTTTGGGACGTGTTTTCCCGCCCGCCTAAGCAGCAGAACCAATCAGGGGGGCGTATTTCCGCAGACTTTTCAGGACGGCGTTCATATCCCGCGGCAATTCGGATGTGAAGGTCGTTCGTTCGTTTGTGACCGGATGCGTGATCACGAGCGTCGTCGCGTGCAATGCCGTCCTCGACAAGAGCGGCTTCTCTTCCTCACCCTTCATTCGATACCCCCGCTTGACGTCCGAAAGCAAGAACGGACGCTTGTCCCCGTAGAGCATGTCACCTACGATCGGCATGCCGGCTTCGCTCAAATGCACGCGGATCTGGTGAGTCCTCCCCGTACGCGGCCGCACCTCGACGAATGCAAATCCTGCAAACCGCTCCTCGACAACGTAGTCAGTGACCGAATCTTTCCCGTCCCTCCGGTTCACCGCATACTTCCCCGGAACGCTTCGATGGGGACCCAGAGGGAGATCGATCGTTCCCTCATCATTCTGCGGAACGCCTTTGACAATCGCCGCATACGTCTTGCCGGCCGTCTTGCTCTCAAACTCCATGTTCAGCAGCTGGTGCGCCTCCGGAGTCTTTGCGAACACCAGCACGCCGCTCGTCTCCCGGTCCAGACGATGTACGACGAAGATCTTCCCGAATTCCTCCGTGAGGAAATCTGAGAGACATGGGGCCCCGTGATTGTAGCGATCGGGAATGACCAGGAGTCCCGTCGACTTCTCGATCACGATGATCGCATCATCTTCGAACAGGATGTCGCAGTGGAACTTCGTCAGAACGCGGTCGAGCTTGCGGGCGAGGTTCATGGGGATAGTATGGAGTAATAAGATATAAGTAGCAAGAGGAAGAAAGCAGGCCGAAGTTGGGAGTTCGGAGTGCGGGGTCAGAAGCAACATGGCTTGCGAATCGAGGCGGCGTGGATTACCTTCCATGCATGAAGCCGTTTCCTCTTTCCTTCTACCGACGACCGGCGTTGATGGTCGCGCGAGATTTGCTCGGCTGCATCCTTGTGCGACGCGACGGAACCCATGTACTGTCCGGACGGATCGTCGAGGTTGAAGCATACACGCAGAACGACCCGGCCTCGCATGCGTTTCGTGGAAGAACGCCTCGCAATGATGTGATGTTCCATGCCGGCGGAGTCCTGTATGTCTATTTCACGTATGGCATGCACTTCTGCGCGAATGTCGTGACGGGGCCGGAAGGCCGTGGCGAAGCCGTCCTGCTCCGCGCCGTGGAACCCGTCGAGGGGATCGACGTGATGCGAACGCGCCGGAATCGGCCGGACATCGAGCTCGCGAACGGTCCAGCGAAGCTCTGTCAGGCGTTCGACCTGGGGCGCGCCCAAAACGGACTGTCTCTGGTGGGACCGGAAATTCAGATCCTTCCCGGGCGAAGGATTCTATCGAAGGATATTATCAGAACACCGCGCATCGGCATCACCGCGGGGCAAGAGAGACTGTGGAGGTTTGTGCTTAGAGAAAAGACACCACGGAGACACAGAAGATTCGCTGCAGAAAATGAGTGATTTGATGATGGGGTGAAGTTAGGGGGCTGCGATGCGTCTGCTGTTGAGTTCCCGTGCGAGGTATTGGCCGGTGTATGATTTTGAGACTACTGCGATCTGCTCCGGCGTTCCTTCCGCGACGATCTCCCCTCCTCCGTCTCCTCCGTCCGGTCCAAGGTCGATGACCCAATCCGCCGTCTTGATGACGTCGAGATTGTGTTCGATCACAACGACCGTGTTCCCCTTCTGCACGAGCTTGTCAAGGACCGAAAGCAGCATCCGAATATCTTCGAAGTGCAATCCGGTGGTCGGCTCATCCAGAATGTAGAGCGTTTTGCCGGTGCCGATCTTGGAAAGCTCGGTCGAGAGTTTCACGCGCTGTGCTTCTCCTCCCGACAACGTCGTCGCTTGCTGTCCCAGTCGAATGTACCCAAGTCCTACATCGGACAGGGTCTTCAGGTGACGCTGGATTCTCGGAAGCTCACTGAACAGCTCGATCGCTTCCTCGACCGGCATGTCAAGCACATCCGCGATCGACTTCCCCTTGTATCGGACTTCCAACGTCTCCCGGTTGTAGCGCTTGCCTCCACACACTTCACATTGCACATACACGTCGGGGAGAAAATTCATCTCGATCTTCCGAACGCCATCACCTTCGCAGCTTTCGCACCGTCCCCCTTTGACATTGAAGCTGAACCGACCCGCTTTGTACCCGCGGATCTGCGATTCAGGAAGCTGGGTGAAGAGGTCCCGAATGAGCGTGAAGACGCCGGTATACGTCGCAGGATTCGACCGCGGCGTTCTCCCGATGGGAGATTGGTCGATATCAATGACCTTGTCGATGTGCTTGAGTCCGTCCAGCCGGTCGTAGGGCAACGGGACGATCTTCGTTCTGTAGAACGTCTTCGAGAGGATCGGATACAGGGTCTCATTGATCAACGTTGACTTCCCCGAACCGCTCACGCCCGTAATGCAGACGAACGTGCCGAGCGGGATCCTGAGGTCGACATGTTTGAGATTGTTCCCGCGTGCGCCGGTGAGCATCAGCTGCTTTCCGCTTCCCGAACGTCTTTGCGGCGGCCACTCGATGACCCTCCGTCCCGCAAGATAGTCGGCGGTCAGCGAGGTGTCTCCCGCGCCATTCCGCCGCTTTCTGAGGATCTCCGACGGTGTGCCGGTCCGAACGACCCGTCCGCCATGCTCGCCGGCACCCGGACCAAGGTCCACGACGAAATCCGCGCTCTCGATCATTTCTTTGTCGTGTTCAACGACGATCACCGTATTCCCGATGTCGCGAAGCGCCTTGAGCGAATGGATGAGCTTGATGTTGTCCCGCTGGTGGAGTCCGATGGAGGGTTCGTCCAGAATATAGAGCACACCGACGAGCTGCGTTCCGATCTGCGTGGCCAAGCGAATTCGCTGCCCTTCGCCGCCCGAAAGGGTTCGAGCCGATCGGTCCAACGTCAGGTAGTCCAGCCCGACATTCAGCAGGAATTCCAGACGCTGCGTGATCTCCTTGATGATCTGCCGTGCGATCGCTTCCTGGCGCGGCGGCAATGACAACGTGGAAAACAGCTTCATGCCGCCACGAATGTTTCTGCCGACGACCTCGTGGATATTCCATCGCTCGCCGGTCGCGCTGTCCTCGATCCGCACGAAGAGGCTTTCCTTACGCAAGCGACCGCCCCGACACTCGCTGCATTGCGACGTCGCCATGAACGATTCGACCCATTCCCGCACGTTGTTCGACGATGTGTCATCATACCATCGCTCGAGCATCTTCATGAGTCCCTCGTAGCGGTGTCGATAGGTCGTGACGCGCCCTGATTCGTGCGCGTACACCACATCGAGCTTCTCGCCCCGGGAACCGTACAACAGGACCTCACGCGCTTCCTGGGGAATATCGCGGATGGGCGTATCGAAATTGAAGCCGTACTTCTTCGCGACCGCGCGGACCTGGCTGAAGAACCACGTGCTCCTTGGCTTGCCCAGGGGTGCGATCCCTTCTTCGTTGATGGTCTTTGACTCGTCGGGGATGATGAGCTTCAGGTCGAAGCTCTTGAGTTCTCCGAGACCTTCGCAGTTCGTGCAATGCCCGGAGGGACTATTGAACGAGAAGGAATTCGGCGCGGGCTCGTCGTAGCTGATACCGCACTCATGGCAGGCGTACTTCTGGCTGTAGAGATGATCGTGCGTTCCGTCGAACACGCTTAACACCCCCTCGCCGTACCGAAGCGCGAGCTCGACCGAATCGGCCACGCGGCTCCGCAACTCTTTCTTCAGGACGATACGGTCAACGACGATCTCGATGGTGTGGACCTTGTATCGGTCCAGCTTCATCCCCTTGTCGATGGGACGGATCTCGCCGTCCACGCGAACGCGGACGAATCCTTCCTTTGAGAGCTTCTCGAACAGTTCTCGATAATGTCCCTTGCGTCCCTTCACAACCGGCGCAAGGATCTGCAGTTTCACCCCCGCCGGCGATCCCATGATGGCATCGATGATCTGGTCGACCGTTTGGCGCTGGACCTTCCGCCCGCAGTTCGTGCAGAATTGCGTTCCGACGCGCGCGAACAACAAGCGCAGGTAGTCGTAGATCTCCGTCACTGTGCCGACCGTCGAGCGGGGATTCGTGCTGACGGTCTTCTGCTCGATCGAGATGGAGGGGCTGAGTCCCTCGATGTAATCGACGTCGGGCCGCTCCATGACGCCGAGGAACTGACGCGCATACGCGGACAGACTTTCAACATAGCGGCGCTGTCCTTCCGCGTAGATCGTATCAAAGGCCAGACTCGACTTCCCCGATCCCGACAGTCCGGTAATAACGGTCAACGAATCACGCGGGATATCGACGTCGATATTCCTGAGATTGTGCACCCGCGCGCCGCGGACGATAAGGGAAGTAGAAGACACAGGAGGAATGAGGGATCAGTGGTTAGGGAAAGAGCCTGGAGCAAAAGTCAGAAGTCAAAATGCAAAAGGGTTGGCCCATGAAGGCGATACCTCGCCAACTCTTTTGACTTAAGGTTGTTGACTTCAGCACCTGCGCCTTGCTCGATGCTCAACTGCTCAAGGCTCTTCAATGCAATCTCGCTCGCTTGTTCAGATACTCTGTCAGTGCCCGATCATACGGAGTTGCGGTGTCGAGCAGGACGTAGTCGATGCCGTTGTCGAGACAGCGGCCACGGATCGTTCCGAGGAATTGCCGCATCGCTTCCGCGTACGCCCGCTGGAGATGCCATGGTTGCGTCATGACGCGTTCGCCGGATTCCAGATCCTCGAACACCGCGTCTGCACCGAACGCGAAGCTACGCTCCAGGGGATCGAGGACATGCATGACGATCACTTCGTTCCCCTTGTGGCGGAAATGCCGCAGTGCGGTCACCGTCCGTTCAGGATCGTCGAACAGATCGCTGAGAACGATGATCAGCCCCTTCCGCGTGAGGCGTTCGGCAATGGCATGCAGCGCGGCGGCAGTCTGTGTGCCATTCCCGGGCTGCGCGTGTTCGAGCGCAAGCAAGATCTGACGAAGATAGGATCGTGTCGCGTGCGGGGGCAGAGATTGGCGGATCGTTTCGTCGTATAGCGTCAATCCGACAGCATCGCGTTGCTCGACCATCAAATACGCGAGTGCAGCCGCGATCGACGACGCGTAGGCAAACTTCGTGATACGTCCCTCCGCGGCAAATGCCATCGACCGGCTCGCATCGAGGATCACCTGCGACTTGAGATTCGTCTCTTCCTCGAATTGCTTGATGAAGTACTCCTCGGTCTTGCCGAACGCCTTCCAATCGATGTGCCGAATCTCGTCCCCCGGCATATACGGCCGATGCTCGGTGAATTCCACCGAGAATCCATGATAGGGACTCCGATGCAATCCCGTGATGAACCCTTCCACGACGAACCGGGCGCGGAGCTCCATGTTCGCGAGCTGGGCGACAACAGCAGGATCGAGATATGTCCGTGCATCTGCCGGCTTCATGGTCAGGGTCGAACGTGCTAACGCTTCGTCTGAGACTTCGCCGATGGCTTGGATTTCCTGGCTTGTTCGGCAAGAAACTCATCCGGGCTCTGTCCGAGCGTCTTCAACTCGAATTGGGCAGAGGCCACCATGGGGCTGGTCGGATACGCCGCGAGGAACGCCTCGTACGATACGCGGGCCGAATCGTACTGCTTCAGCTCATTCGCAAAGATGAATCCGACCATGAACGATGCATTCGACGATGTGCCGTGCGCCGGATACTTCGTCACGAGCGTCCGGTAGTATTCGAT
>JALONE010000055.1 GCA_025455125.1 Bacteroidota bacterium | reverse complement strand
TCGTGGCGAAGACCGAGATCTCGACCCAGCTGGTTCAGCCGTACTTTTTCAACAACAAGACCAGTCTGAGCATCACGCTCTCCGGAATCCTGGATAAGCAGCGTTCGTACTATCTCCCGATCATCCGAAGCCGCATCGGTATGATCGCACAGACGGCGACCTACACAAGGACCTTTCTTGATTGGAATCTGGAATTGGTCGATCCGCGAACGGTCTCCACACAACGTGATACGACATTCGAAGGGTTCACGAAGCAGTTCAATTCCATCATCACCGCCACTATTCAGCGGGACAAGCGCGATGATATCTTCGTTCCCTCCACCGGCTTCTTTCATTCCTTTTCCGTGGAAGAATCCGGACTGATTCCACGCGCGATCGGTCGCCCGCTGGGCATCGATCTCCCGTTCTCCCAATACGTCAAGGTGAATGCCGTCGGGCAATGGTACTGGGATCCGAGCCTTCGGCGGTCATGGATCTGGGGCCTCAGAGTGCACGGCGGCATGGCGTTTCTGTACGGGGACAACGGCGTTGAGCCCCCGCCAACGCAACTGTTCTATGCCGGCGGGAGCGGATCCGTTCGTGGATGGAAAGCGAGGGATCTCGGCAGCGTACCGCGACCAGAATACGGAGGGCGGGCGCTACTCGAGGCGAATCTCGAAGGACGCTGGAATCTGTTGCAGGGCGCGGGGACGCTCTGGTTTCTCGAACTCGAGAAGTTTTCAACGGTCTTTTTCCTCGATGCAGGAAATCTTTGGCGTGACGCGTCGGAGATCCGGGTGAAGGAGATCGCTCTTGCCGCCGGATTCGGCATTCGGTACAACACGGTCGCCGGACCGATCCGCATCGATTTCGGGATGCGCATGTACGACCCGTCGGCTCCGCCGGGGCGGGAATGGGTGACGAGCCGGCGGTTCTTCCCGGAAGTCTTCAGCGGCGGCGTCATCCACCTCGGGGTCGGCCATGCGTTCTGACGGGAGGTCCGGCTAATGAGTTGGGATCGGATCATCGGACAGCATCGTGCGAAGGAACTCCTCCGCTCTGCCGTCTCCGGAAAGCGCGTTGCGCATGCCTATTTGTTCGTCGGACCGGATGGCATCGGGAAGGACGCGCTCGCGCTGGAATTTGCACGGGTGCTCACCTGTTCGTCCGGTCTGCCGGATGCGTGCGGCGGATGCCCCAGCTGTCAACGGATGGAGACGCTGCGGCATCCAAACTTACGTCTCGTCTTTGCCCTTCCGACCGGCAAGTCGGAGAAAAAGGGAGACCATCCGATCGAGGTCCTGACGACCGATCAAGTGAAACAGATCACGGAGGAGATCCAGAAGAAAGCCGCCGATCCCTACTATCGGATCGCGGTGCCCAAGGCCAACTTCATCAAGATCAACAGCATCCGGGAACTGAAGCGGGAAGCATCGCTGACCGGTGCAGAACAGGGGACGAAGGTGCTCCTCATCTTCCACGCGGAAGAGATGAACACGGAGGCGATGAACTCGCTTCTCAAGACGCTCGAAGAACCCCTCCCGGATACTGTGCTGCTTCTGACGACGAACGATCAGGATGCATTGCTTCCCACCGTGGTCTCCCGGTGTCAGGTTGTCCGATGTGAGCTGTTGTCGGAGGACGAGATCGCGGGTGCGCTTGTCGGGCGTGATGGGATTGCTCCAGCAGAGGCGGGCCTGGTTGCAAGCGTGGCGCACGGGAGTTATTCCGCCGCCCGCGATCTGCTTTCGTCCGATATCCAGAAGCAGCAGACGGAAGCGGTCGAGTTCATCCGTCTCGCGTTGGGACGTTCGCGGTTCGCGTTGATGAAGGAAGTGGAGCGGCTGGCTGCGGAGTACGATCGTCCCGCGCTCGAGCGTTGGCTGCGGTTCATGGAGAGCTGGCTTCGGGATGCGATCGTCCTTCGAGAGCGTGGTATTCGTCCCCTGATGGGGGATGGGGCATCGACGCAACGGTTTGTTGAGCGCTTTCCCACCGCGGACCTCCCCGCGGCGATAGGTCGGGTCGAGGCGTCAATTGCCCATCTGGACAAAAATCTCTACCTTTCATTGATTTTGTCGAATCTTGCCATCGATCTGCGAAAGCTGATCACAGGCGCATGAGCGTATGAAACGAACCAAGTTCTACATTACGACGCCGATCTACTACGTGAACGATAAGCCGCACATCGGCCACGCGTACACGACCATCCTGGCCGACGTCCTCGCCCGTTTCCACCGCCTGTTCGGCGCCGATACGTGGTTCCTGACGGGAACCGACGAACACGGACAGAAGGTCCAGCGCGCAGCGGAGCAAGCCTCGATGACGCCGCAGCAGCAGGCCGATACCACGGTCGTGCGGTTTCAGGAGCTGTGGAACCGGCTTGGGATCACCCATGATGATTTCATCCGGACAACGGAGGCACGCCACACGCAGGTGGTGCAGGAGATCCTGAAAGATCTGTACGACCGCGACGAGATCTATCGTGCGGAATACGACGGATGGTATTGCGTTTCGGACGAACGATTCTTCACGGAGAAAGACCTTGTCGAAGGGAATTGTCCGGAATGCGGACGGGGAGTGGAGAAGGTCCGCGAGGCGAACTACTTCTTCCGGATGGGGAAGTACCAGGAGTGGCTCATCCAGTACATCGAACAGCATCCGCAGTTCATTCAACCGGATTTTCGTCGGAATGAAACGCTGGGATTCCTCCGGAAGCCCTTGCAGGATCTTTGTATCTCGCGACCGAAGAGCCGGCTGTCATGGGGAATCGAGCTCCCCTTCGACACGGAATTTGTGACCTACGTCTGGTTCGATGCTCTGGTCAATTATATCAGCGCCATCGGGTATCGGCGGGACGAAGCTCGGTTCAATCGCCTGTGGCCCGCGACCTACCATCTCATCGGAAAAGATATCCTGACGACGCACACGGTCTACTGGCCCATCATGTTGAAAGCCGCCGGCGTCGCGATGCCGGAGACCATCTTCGCGCACGGCTGGTGGCTCAGCGGCCAAACGAAGATGAGCAAGTCGCTCGGGAATGTCGTCAACCCGATGGACATGATCGACCGCTATGGCGTCGACGCATTTCGGTACTTCCTGATGGCGGAGATGTCACTCGGGCAGGACGCCAGCTTCACGCCGGAAGGATTCGAGGCCCGCTATAATTCTGACCTGGCGAATGACCTCGGGAATCTACTCAGCCGCGTGGCGAAGATGATCGAGACGCATTTGGGAAGGAAGTTGCCCGCGCCAGGGGAACTCCAGGATGTCGACATCGCGCTCCGCGACTCCGTGATCAGCGCCGCCCATGAGACGATCGCGGCGGTGGAGCGCATGAGGCTTGATCAGGGACTTGCGGCGCTCGTGGGGGCGGTCGGAGAGGCGAATCGATACATTGAGAAGAATCAGCCCTGGACGCTCGCCAAGAAAGGGGACATCGCCCGGTTGCAGACCGTGATGTATTGCAGTGCGGAAGCGCTTCGCATCATCAGCGGACTTCTCTATCCGGTAATGCCGTTGAAGATGGCAGAACTGCGCAAGACCATCGGATTACCCGACGGTCCTCCCTCGAAGGAACAGTTCACAGCTTGGGGCGGGCTGATACCGGGGACCGAGACTGCGCCTGCACCGATCCTCTTTCCGAAACTCCAGGAGCGGAAGGAACCGACGACGGCTGATGGGGCGAAGCCTACTGAAAAGCCGGCACGGACGTTCGAGGAATTCAAGAAGGTGGAATTGCGTGTGGCAAAGGTGCTTGAAGCGGAGCGCGTCCCCAAGTCGGAAAAGTTATTGAAACTGCAGGTCGATATCGGCGGTGAACGGCGCCAGATCGTTGCGGGGATCGCGCAGCATCACAGACCGGAAGACCTTGTCGGGACGATGGTTGTCGTGGTGGCGAATCTTGCACCTGCGAAGCTGATGGGGCAGGAATCGCGTGGCATGCTTCTCGCGGCAAGCGACCAATCGGGAGCACTGGTTTTGATACGTCCGGCAGGAGAGATCGAATCCGGGGCGACGGTGAAGTAGCGGATATGACGAAAGCGCACAGTGTCTCGCGGTTCGTGAAGATCGAACATACGCTGTTCTCCCTCCCGATGATCTTCAGCGGCGCCATTTTGGCCGCTGATGGCGTTCCTTCGCTCCGTCTCTTCATTCTGATCCTCCTGGGTGCCACCGGCGCGCGGACGGCCGCCATGGCGATGAATCGAATCATCGACCGGGAGATCGACAAGCGGAATCCCCGGACGGCCTCGCGTGAACTCCCCAGCGGCAAACTCTCGCTCTGGGAGGCGATCGCGGTCCTCGCTCTCGGCTTGGCGATCTACATCGCCTGTGCCGCGGCTATTTCCGATTTTTGTCTGGTCCTGTCTCCGCTCCCGTTGATCGTCTTCATGATCTATCCCTACATGAAGCGGTTCACGCATTATGCCCACTTCGGCGTCGGGCTGGGGTTGGCGATGGCCCCTTTGGGCGGATGGTTCGCGGTGAGAGGAAGCTTCACGGACATTCTGCCGGCAGTGTTGCTGTCCCTGTTCACGGTTTGCTGGGTCGCCGGTTTCGACATCATCTATTCGACGCTCGATGAAGAATTCGACCGGAACGAGAAACTCCATTCCTTCAGCGCGCGTTATGGGAAGGAGAAGGCGCTTCGCTATTCCGGTTACCTGCACGCGGCCGCGTTTGTTGCCCTCGGTATTCTCTTCATTGTGGAACTTCGTGCACTCGCGGCCCTTCCATTCCTGCTTCTTTCAGGGTATCTGTTGTATCTGGAACATCGAAAAGCGGAGGACGTGGAATTGGCCTTCTTCAAGATCAACCTGGTCGTCGGATTCGCCGTGTTCGCCATGGTGATGGCAGGAGTGTATTTCGTATGAAGATCGTCGTGGGCATCACTGGTTCCTCAGGAGCGGTCTTCGCCCAGCGGTTCCTGCAAACCTGTGAAGCGGATAAGTTCCTGATCGTGAGCAAGTGGGGAAAGGCGCTGCTGAAGGACGAACTGGGGATCACGGAGAAGGATCTGCTCCCGTTCGTCAAGCGGCAGTTCTCTGACGATGACTTGACGGCTCCGACGGCCTCCGGCTCAAATCGGATCGATGCATTCGTGATCGTCCCCTGCTCAACCTCCACCATCGGCAAGATCGCCTCCGGCATTGGAGACACGCTGATCACGCGAACCGCTCAGGTCGCCTTGAAGGAACGCTTCAAGCTGATCCTGTGCGTTCGTGAGACGCCGCTTTCGACCGTGACGCTGGAACAATGCGCACGATTGTCGCGCGATGGCGTCATCATCATGCCGATCTCGCCGGCGCTTTACTATGTCCCCAAGACGGTGGATGAGTACATCGATACGTACGTCGATAAATTGCTGAGTGTGGTCGGTGTGCGGGAAGCGCGCGGTTGGAGAAGCGAAGACCTGGAATGAGCAAGCGACCCCATATTCCGCGATTTCCCGCGCTCGGCGAGTTTCTTGCATACCTCGAGCGTGGACGGGAGCTCGTCCGCGTGGTCGCGGAGGTCGATCCGCATCTTGAATTGACGGAGATCGCTGTACGCGCGTTGCGGGAAGGAAGACCTGCGTTGCTCTTCGAGCGCGTGAAGGGCTCACGGTTCCCGGTAGCGGTGAATGTCTACGCCTCTGAACGGCGTATCCGCATGGCTCTTGGGCGCGATCCTGAAGCGATAGGGGAAGAGCTCCTCCACACAGCGGAAGCGTTCATGCCGCCGAGCCCAGGCAGGCTGTGGAAGCAACGGAATGCATTGCGTCGGTTTCTTGCAGTGCGTCCGCGGATCGCATCAGGTGTGGCCCGGCAAGTACCGGGGGGGCTGACGTTCGACGATCTCCCCATTCAACACTGCTGGCCCCAGGACGGCGGACGCTTCATCACGCAAGGTCAGGTTATCACCTCTGATCCGGAAAAAGGCGGACGGAACGTCGGCATGTATCGGATGCACGTGTATGATGCTATGACCAGCGGCATGCACTGGCAGATCGGGAAAGGGGGCGGTTATCACTACCGTCACGCCGAACGGTCGAATCATGCCTTGGAGGTGGCGGTTGCACTCGGGACCGATCCTGCGTTGCTCCTCGCGTCGGTGGCAGCGCTCCCGGAAGGTGTCGACGAAGTCATGTTCGCATCCATCCTTCGGGGTGATCGCATCCCCATGATGCGCGGAACTTCGATCACCGCGCGGGTTCCGTCGAATGCCGAGTTCATCCTTGAAGGGATGGTGCATCCGAATGAGCGGCGAATGGAGGGACCGTTCGGCGATCACTTTGGCCACTACTCGCTGGCTGCGCCGTTCCCGGTGTTTCACTTGAAGGCGATCACGCATCGGCGCGGCGCGGTGTATCCGGCGACCGTCGTGGGGATCCCGCCCATGGAAGACAAGTTCATCGGCGACGCAACGCAATTGATGCTTGCACCGCTCGCCCGGCTGATCCATAAGGAAGTGAAGGACGTCTGGGCATACTACGAAGCGGGATTTCACAACCTGCTGGTCGTTTCTGTCGAAGAACGATATCGCAAGGAAGCGATGAAGGCGGCGCTCGGCTTGATGGGGACCGGGCAGCTGTCGCTGACGAAATGCTGCATCATGGTCTCGGCCGGTGTGAACGTGCGGGATTTCAAGGCGGTGCTCCGCGAGATTCGGGAGCAGTTCGATCCGCATACGGATTTCCTCCTGGTACCAAAAGTCCCGTTGGACA
>JALONE010000054.1 GCA_025455125.1 Bacteroidota bacterium | reverse complement strand
ATCCCGCAGGAAGAGTACGAGCGGCGTCTGGATCTCCGCGAACGCATCTGCGTGACCATCGACCCGGATGATGCGAAGGATTTTGACGACGCTGTTTCGCTGGAACCGCTTGGGGAAGACCTGATGCGCCTCGGTGTTCACATTGCCGACGTATCGTGGTATGTCCGGGACGGGAGTGCGTTGGACAAAGAGGCGCTGAAGCGCGGAACGAGCGTCTACTTCCCGAACGGCGTCATCCCCATGCTGCCGGAACGCCTCTCGAACGACCTGTGCAGTCTTCGTCCGAATGTTGACCGGCTGGCATTCTCGGTCTTCATGGAGATCACATCGCGGGGCGCCGTCAAGAGCTACGAGATCCGTGAAACGATCATCCGCAGCGCGCGGCGCTTCACCTACGAAGAGGTTCAGACGCTCATCGATGGGAAGGCCCTCCCTGCCGCCAGCGCCCCGTTGACGCAAGAGGTTCGCGATGCCGTGGAGATGATGTTCCGGCTCAGCACGACGCTGACGAAGAAGCGGATGCGTGAAGGAAGCATCGATTTCGATACCGCGGAGGCGAAGTTCCGATTCGATGCACAGGGACGGCCCGTGGAGATCATCAAGAAGGTCCGGCTGGAGAGCCACCGATTGGTGGAGGAATTCATGCTGTTGGCCAATAAGGTGGTCGCACAACACGCGGGATTCACCAGGACGCAGGACCACGCGAAGCCCTTCCTGTATCGGGTCCATGATGTGCCGGATCCGGAACGGATCTACGAGCTTGCACAATTCGTTCAGAAGTTCGGCTACAAATTGAACGTCGAAGGGGGCGTTTCTTCAAAAGCGTTGCAGAAATTCCTCGAATCCGTAAAGGGGTCGGAAGTCGAGAACGTCATCAACGAGATCACGCTACGGTCGATGGCGAAGGCGGTCTACTCCGACCGGAACATCGGCCATTACGGATTGGCGTTCGCGCATTACTCCCATTTCACCTCGCCGATCCGCCGCTATCCGGACCTCGTGATCCATCGGATGCTGAAGCGATATGCCGACGGCATGCCCGCCGCCGAAATCAATGAATGGCAGCGCAGACTGCCGGCGATCGCCAAGCAATCATCGGACATGGAACGCCTCGCCATGGAAGCGGAGCGGCAGGCGGTCAAGGTCATCCAGGTGGAATACATGAAGCGGCATTTGGGCGACGAGTTCGCAGCCGTCGTTTCCGGCGTCACCCGATACGGGGTCTTCGTTGAATTGACGGATCTCCTGGTCGAAGGAATGGTGCACGTCCGGGACCTTACGGATGATTATTTCGTCTATGAAGAGAAGCGCTTTTCGCTCGTGGGCAGGCATTCCGGAAAGCAATACCGGCTGGGGGATTCGATCCGGGTGAAGGTGCTGCGGGTGAATCCAGAAGACCGGCAGATCGATTTTGTGATGGCGCAGGAGTAGGGTCTCGTAACCACACACCGCCGGTAGAGTGTTCTGAGAGTGAGGTTCAACTTTTTGCTTTGCCCTGAAGGAGTCAATCCATGAAACGCGCGCTCGTGGCGATGCTCATCCTGACCGCGGTGACATCCGCAAGTGCCCAGAATTCGGTCTTCGGCAAGAACAAGGTTCAATACAAGAACTTTGAATGGCAGTACATTCAGTCGGACCATTTCGACGTTTACTTTGCCCAGAACGGGTATGAGCTGGCACAATTCGCGGCCAATGCGGCGGAGGCGGCATACGATTCGATCCGCGCGCTCTTCCGCTATGAGATCACCAATCGGGTATCCCTCGTCATCTACAACTCCCACAACGAATTTCAACAAACGAACGTCGTGAGTGTGTATCTCGAAGAAGGGGTGGGCGGGGTCACGGAGCTCTTCAAAAACCGGGTGGTCGTTCCATTTGAGGGAAGCTATGCACAATTCCGTCACGTGATCCACCACGAATTGGTGCACGCCGTCATGAACGACATGTTCTACGGCGGAACGATCCAATCGCTTATTTCCAGTCGCGCTCCGGTCCAGCTTCCAATGTGGATGAGCGAAGGGCTGGCAGAATACTCTGCGCTCAAGTGGGATACGAACTCGGACATGTTCATCCGGGATGCGACCGTCCACAATTACCTTCCCCCGATCGAGTATCTCGGCGGATATTTCGCGTATCGGGGCGGACAGTCGGTGTTCTACTACATCGCGAACAAATACGGTGAACAGAAAATTGCCGAACTGCTCGGGCGCATCAAAAGCATGCGGAGCGTCGACCAGGGATTCCGTGCCTCCCTCGGCTTGTCCGTGAAGGAGTTGTCGGAGCGATGGCAGAAGGAACAGAAGGTCTATTACTGGCCCGATGTGGCGAAGCGCGAGGATCCCGCCGACTTCGCGTACAAGCGCCTCACGAATCATGTCAAAGAGTCCAATTTCTACAATACGAGTCCGACCTTGTCCCCGCAAGGTGATCGGATCGCGTTCATCTCGGATCGCGACGACTACTTCGATGTCTACATCATGTCCGCGGTCGACGGGGAGATCATCGACAAGGTCGTGAGCGGGCAGAAGACCGCGGACTTCGAGGAGCTCAAACTGCTGACGCCGGGAATCACCTGGTCGCCCGACGGCAAGCGCATTGCCCTGGCGGTGAAAGCCGGCGAGCGTGACGCCGTGATGATCGTCGATGTCGAGGATGGCGATTCGGAGAAGCTGACGTTTGATCTTGACGGCATTTACTCGGTCGACTGGTCTCCCGATGGGAACCAGCTGGCGTTCGTGGGCGTGCGGATGCCGCAATCGGACATCTATGTGTACAATCTGAAGGATCGCTCGCTGAAGAATGTCACGAACGATATCTTCTCAGACGGCGACCCCGCCTTTGCGCCCGACGGCAAGACCATCTTTTTTGCCTCTGATCGCCTTCAGTACATGTCCAGCGATATGCTCCCCCCCGATTTTCGCATGAGCGATTTCGACATGGGACCCAACGACCTGTACGCTGTGGACGTGGCGTCCGGACGCATCACGCGCTTGACAGACGCACCGATGAGCGATGAATCCTCGCCGGTCCCTTCACCCGACGGAAAACAGGTCTTGTTCATCTCCGACCGGAACGGCATCAACAACATGTACGTGTTGACGCTGGAAAGCGGCACGATCATTCCGATCACGAATTCCATCAGCGGGGTGTATCAATTGTCCACGTCGCGGGATGGATCGAAGGTCGCGTTTGCCTCTCTCAACGAGGCGGGGTTCGACATCTTCCTTCTGCTGCGTCCCTTCGAGCGGCGGCTGAGCGTGACGGAATTGGAGCCGACCGAGTACGTCAAGCGACTGTTGTCGCTTCCGGTGGCCGAGAAGCCCCGGGAGATCTACACGGAGGCATCGGCCGAGTCGACGGCTGTTCAGTCGGACATCATCATCGTAGCCGACACGACGATCGCGGAATCCCATGACCGCTCCACCAGACGCGGGGATTACACGCGCTACGTCTTCTCGCCCGAAGCGATGCGGGATACCAACGACGCGGTCCCTCCCATTGCGCAGGTCGAGCTCGTGAACACGCGAGACGCGGACGGGAATTACGTTCCGCGGAAGTATAAGCTCAACTTTACGCCCGATCTGGTCTATGGCACCGCGAGCTACAATACGTTCTTCGGTCTCGAAGGAACGACCTTGATGGCCTTCAGCGACATGCTCGGCGACCATCAGATCATCTTCCAGACGAACCTACTACTCGACCTGAAGAACAGCGACTACGCCTTGTCCTATTTCTATCTTCCGGGGAGGATCGACTGGGGCTTCAACGGATTTCACAGTGCGCGGTTCCTGTTCATTGGCGACACGCTATATCGCTTCCGCATCTGGGGTGCGGGGGCCATCGCCTCCTATCCGATCGACCGCTTCAACCGTCTGGATCTGTCGGCGAGCTGGCTCAATCTGACGCGGGAAGATCTCGACAATCCAACGAATGCGGCGCAGGACCGCTCATTCCTCCTCCCATCCTTGACCTATGTCCGGGATAACTCGATCTGGCAGGGAGGATGGTTTGCACCGAACAATGGTTCGCGCTTCTACGGCACGTTGTATGGCACGCCGAAGATGGGTTCGAACGGATTGGAGATGCTCTCGGCGATCGGCGACTACCGGCAGTACCTCAAGGTTGCGAAGGACTTCCTGTTCGCGTACCGCCTGACAGCGGGAGCGAGCATCGGCGACAATGCGCAGCGTTTCTTTATCGGAGGGACGGAGGGATGGATCAACCGGATCTTCGAGCGGGGTGACATTCCGATCGAGAACGCCGAAGACTTCGTTTTCCTGACACCGGTGTTCCCCCTGCGCGGGTACAATTACAACAGCCAGAATGGAACGCACTTTGCGGCGGTGAACATGGAATTCCGCTTTCCGCTCGTCCGGTATCTGATCCTGGGACTTCCGATCGGATTCCAGAATATTCTCGGGACGGCGTTCTTCGATGCGGGCACGGCGTGGACGGATGCGGGGAAATGGAAGGCATTCGGCATCGACCCGGACGGCTCCACGGTCACGAAGGACCTTCTGATGAGCACCGGGCTTGGAACGAGGCTCATCTTCTTCGGCTTCCCGCTCCGCATGGATATTGCCTGGCAGTTTCGCTGGGGAGGGGGATTCTCAAAGCCGATCTATTACTTCTCGCTGGGTGGGGATTTCTAACAGAGAACCGAAGCTGAAGTCGTAAGTCAAAACGCAAAAGGGTTGGACCAAGGAATACGCGGCCAACCCTTTTGACTTTTGAGTTTTGACTTCTGACTTATCTTAACCGTATCGGCTGCGTCCCCGGCACAATGCCTCGCGCAAGGAACAGTTTCTGTCCTTCCTTGTTTGCCACCCACGTTCCGAAGCCGGTCGCGATGTCTCCGCGGACCGACTTCGAGTACATGTAGATACCCCGTTTGAACGGATAGAAATTCCGGTGGATGTGTGCTGGATGCGGCGGGTAGAACTTGCCGATGCGTTCGACGGGGGGTTGAAACGCCGTATCGACATCCGCCTGGGTCTGCGCGAGTTCCAGCGCTTTGGCCGGCACCTTCGCTGAATCAAGCCAATCCAATCCCACAAACCCGATCGAACCAGGAGAGTCCATCACGCGTTGGAGTGTCTGCAGGCTCGACGACGTTCGAATGGCTGTCTTGGGTTTCAGTGTGGACAGGCTCAGCCGTGCGCGCAGGTATTCCGAGACATCCGACGAATCCTGGAAGATCGTTGTGATGGCTCCGCGCATCGGCCCTCCGGTCGACAGTTGTTCCCACCGAGTCGTCCTCCCCGTCAGGATATTCCGCAGATCATCCAGCGTCGCCTGCTCTGTTTTGTTCTTGTAGTGGACGACGGCGATGATGGCATCGTACGCGACGGCTAATTCGATAAGCTGCCCGGCGGTCTTTTGAACCAGATCCTGCTCTGCCGGAGTCAACCGACGTGTCAGAAATGCGAGCCGTGCTGTATCCAACACGAACCGCGTAGCCGCCAGTTCAGTGGAACCTACCTGGATATCGACATGTGCCCCATTGACGGCATAGATCTTCAGGAACTCTTCCGCCTGAACGCGCATCGCAGGTTCGATGGATTCCGGAATGGTCAGAAAGATCGTCCCCTTCGTGGGGGTTTCGGTCTTTTCGGGGAGGCAGGAGACCAGAAGAAAAGACACGACGAGCAGAAAGCAGATGATAGTCGGGTGCATGGTCGCAGCTTTCAATATGTATACATTCCGAATCGCGAAGGGAATATACGAGGAAGTCGGCTATTGGACAAATCCCCGGATGACGATGAATCGTCATCCTACGAACCAGCGAACGTCATCGCAAAGCCCGATAAATCGGGCTGCGGAGAGGCTCTGGGTCAATCAGACATAGGTAGTTCGAGCTCGTTTCGCATGTCACCGCATTGATGATGTCTTCGTTGATTCCTCACATACTCGATAACCCGAGGGAGTTCCTTTTCACTGACAGTGAATGCGGCGAAGCCATCCTGCCAGTCGAAGTATTCGATTAACCCAGACCCATGATTCAGGAAATGGCTGCTCGAACCTTTGATCTGTCCCACGACGGTGCTGACAGAATGAGACGGCGGTATCATTGCGACGAGATGGCAATGATCATCGGGCATTCCGGCTTCAAGGACTTCACCTTGAAGTAAACGCAGCTTCGATATCATGTGTGACTTGAGGGCCGTTTCTATTCTTGGAGTGATCAAGGGCAGCCGATGCTTGGTCGACCATACCAAATGATAGAATGTTCGATAGTGTACCTTCCCCATTGATCCCCCTGATGAGATGTGTGTTCTGATGTGAAGATTATACACTGCGACGGTTAAACTTCAAAGGGAATTCGACTGCGATAGTTGGGAGCGTATGTTGCATTCTCATCAGGTGAGGATGGATCCTCAAATCCCGCACGAGCCTCCTTCAGGAGGCTTGGTTGTCGTTGTCATAGCATCCCGCTTCAGCGGGGTGCGGGGAAGACCATGGGGAGATCGAATCGAGAACTGGGATGAGGGGAGGATCCCGCCGGGATAGGGTGATCCTCAAATCCCGCACGAGCCTCCTTCAGGAGGCTTGGTTGTTATTGTCTTAGCATCCCGCTTCAGCGGGGTGCGGGGATGACCATGAGGAGATCGAACCTGGAAACGGGTTGCGGAGGAGGAATATGCCCCGAAAAAAAAGCGCCCCGCAACATCGCAGGGCGCTTCTGTTCTTGAACCGGAGAGGCTGT
>JALONE010000389.1 GCA_025455125.1 Bacteroidota bacterium | reverse complement strand
GTTCTATACCGTCGAGATCGACGGGATTCGCCAAACGCGCAAGATGATCCAATTAGACGGGGGCGCCGCTGGCGGATTGGGAAGCGTGGTCATCAGCTCATTCGCGCCGGAGTCGCGTTCGACATCTGCCGTTTCCTTCGATTCGATCCGCGTTGTCTTCAAGCGGCATCTGTACGAATCGGATACGATTTCCCTCCCTTTCGTCGACGGCACGCACGCAGAGCATGCGCTGGCCCTCATCCATGACCGTGCATTTGTCATCGACCTGCATAACGACGTCCTCGAACAGATCGTCGCAACGAACTACGCGTATCAGATCGGTGTGCGGAATACCACCAAACACACGGACATTCCCCGGCTCCAGGATGGCGGCGTCGATGCACAGGCCTTCTCTGTCTGGATCACCACAGGAGCCGGCAACTATTACGCCAACACACTGCGCTATCTCGACACACTGGAAGCCCAGGTCCGGCGCAACAGCAGTCAGATCGCGCTCACCACAACGGCGGATTCCGTTGCTCTGATCAGCCGCCAAGGCCGGATCGCCGGCATCCTCCTCATGGAAGGGGGAGAATGTATTGAGAACGACCTGGGCAAGCTCGCAGCGTTATACGCCCGGGGAATGCGCATCATGACCATCACCTGGAATGATCGTGCTGGTGTCCCCTGGGCGACGGCACATGATCATCCCAATGCGTCGACACAAGGGCTCACCGACTTCGGGAGATCGGTCATCCGCGCCATGGATTCGTTGGGGATCATCATCGACGTTTCGCATGTGGGTCCGAAGACGATCGATGACATTCTGGCCGTGACGACCAACCCGATCGTTGCGACGCACTCCAACGCCCGCGCCGTCAGGAATCACACCCGAAATCTTACCGATGCGCAGATCATGGCGATCGCCCAGCGCGGCGGATTGGTCGGCATCAACTTCTACCCGCCTTTCGTCGTCTCCAGCGGAACGGCCACGATCGAATCAGTCATTCAGCACATCGATCACATCAGGAACCTTGTCGGCGCGGATCACATCGCGCTGGGATCGGATTTCGACGGATTCAGTTCATCTCCCCCCATTGGCCTTTCCGATGTCAGCACGTTCCCGGCGCTCACGGCCGCTCTCCTCGACCGGGGTTACACGCGTGAGGAGATCCGGAAGTTTCTTGGAGAGAACTTTCTTCGCGTCTTTCGCACGGTTTGCCGCTAGTACGCCTTTCCCTCTTCATTTCACGCGGAACTCGCCTCTACGCGCTTCTGTGTAGAGGGGCGTAAATCCGCTTCGCCGGAGATTCCGGCGACGGGATGCAGCTGACCGGAACACAATTCACAAATACGACGGCAATTCTCGGAAATGACCTGAGCACGCTGCCGGACTACCCGGCGGAGATTCGTGCACCCCAGGGGACACTCTTTGGCGTGAGCGGCTTCCAGATCCACTTTGGCAGCACCGAGATCCATACGCCGGGCGACACGTGCGATGTGCTGGTTGCAATGAATGCCGCGGCTCTGAAAGTGAATCTCCACTCACTCATTGACGGCGGTTCGATCATCGTCAATACGGACGGGTTCAACGACAAGAACCTCAAGTTGTCCGGATATGAGACCAATCCACTGCGTGATGGCTCACTCGAAAAATACCGCGTGTACGAGGTTGATATCACGAAGCTGACGACCGCTGCGCTTCAAGATCTGAATCTTTCCAGCAAATTCGTCGACCGCTCGAAGAATTTCTTTGCCTTGGGAATGATGTACTGGATGTACAACCGTCCGCTTGAGCCGACCATTGCCTGGCTCGGAGAGAAGTTCGGGAACAAGCCAGACATCCGTGAAGCGAACATCCGCGTCCTGAAGGCGGGATGGAATTTCGGCGAGACGACCGAGATCTTCAAAGCACGTTACGAGGTCGCCCCTGCCAAATTGATGCCCGGCACCTACCGAAACATCACCGGGAACCAGGCGACCGCCTGGGGATTGATGGCCGCGGCACACCAGGCAAAGCTGGACCTGTTCCTCGGGAGCTATCCCATTACTCCCGCCAGTGAGATCCTTCACGAGCTTTCGTACTACAAGCATTTCCGCGTCAAGACGTTCCAGGCGGAAGACGAGATCGCCGGCATCACCTCAGCGATCGGCGCCTCCTTCGCCGGCGCGCTCGGCACAACGACCACCAGCGGCCCGGGTGTGGCCCTGAAGACCGAGGCACTCGGACTCGCGGTCATGGTCGAGCTTCCCCTTGTCGTCGTGAACGTCCAGCGCGGCGGACCCAGCACGGGACTCCCGACCAAGACCGAACAAGCCGACCTCCTTCAAGCGCTCTACGGAAGAAACGGCGAGGCACCCATTCCGGTGGTCGCAGCAGCGACGCCGTCGGATTGCTTCGCCGCAGCCTTCGAAGCTTCCCGCATCGCCCTGAAGTACATGACCCCCGTGATCTGCTTGACGGACGGTTACCTGGGGAACGGTTCTGAACCTTGGCTAATCCCGGACATGAATTCGCTGCCGGACATTGCACCGACGTTCCATACGAACCCCGATAACTTTCTCCCCTACGAACGAGACGAGCTCACGCTCTCCCGCCCTTGGGCGATCCCGGGAACGCCAGGGCTGGAGCATCGCATCGGCGGATTGGAGAAACAGCATCGGACCGGCAATATCAATTACGAACCGGCTAACCACGAATTCATGATCAAGATGCGCGCAGAGAAGATCGAACGCATCGCGAATGACATTCCCCTCGCAGAGGTGGAAGGAGATCCGAAGGGAACCCTCCTCGTCGTCGGTTGGGGGGGCACATACGGCGCCATCAAGTCCGCAGTCATGCGCCACCGGGCAGCGGGCCACTCCGTCTCCCAGCTTCATCTCAAGCACCTGAATCCATTCCCGAAAAACCTCGGAGAGATCCTCTCGCAATTCAAGGCGATCCTGGTGCCCGAGATCAACAACGGACAACTGGTGAAGGTGCTCCGGTCGAAATACCTCGTTCCGGCCATCGGATTGAACAAGATCCAGGGTCTTCCCTTCCGGTCCGTTGAGATCGAACTGAAGATCGAAGAAATGCTGAAGAATTACTAAAGGATGGTGCGCATGTCCACACTTGTCGATCAGATCAAACAGCTGTCCAGCAACGCCGACGCTCCGAAGTACACTTCGAAGGATTTTGCGACCGACCAGGATGTCCGGTGGTGTCCGGGTTGCGGAG
>JALONE010000053.1 GCA_025455125.1 Bacteroidota bacterium | reverse complement strand
AAATATCCCCTTCGCTCATCCCAAGTGCGCGTGCTTTCAACACACGCCGCATGATCTTGCCGCTACGGGTCTTCGGCAACGACTTCACAAATTCGATCTTCTCCGGCTTGGCGATCGGACCCACCTCGTGGCCGACATGCTTCCGCAATTCTTCAATCAGCGCTTCGCTCGGCTCGTGGGCCGCTTTCAGGATCACGTATGCATGAATGGCGACGCCCTTGATCTCGTGCGGAAGTCCGATGACGGCCGATTCGGCGACCGCCGGATGGGAGACGAGCGCCGATTCGAGTTCCGCTGTTCCCAGCCGATACCCGCTGACCTTGATCACATCGTCGGTTCGACCGATCACCCACACGTATCCGTCTTCATCGATCCGGGCAGAATCTCCCGCAAGATATGATCCCGGATACTTGCTCCAGTACGTTTGTAGGTAGCGGTCCGGATCCTTGTAGATGGTCCGCATCATCGACGGCCAGGGCTTCTTGATGATGAGAAATCCTTCCTCCCCCGCCTTGACCGCTTTCCCGTGCTCATCAACGACCTCCACTTCGACGCCGGGAAGCGGCCGCGATGCCGACCCGGGCTTCGTTGGCAAGGCCGGCAGCGGCGCGATCATGAATCCTCCCGTTTCCGTTTGCCACCACGTGTCCATGATCGGGCATTGCTCCTTCCCGATGTTCTTGTGGAACCAGCGCCATGCTTCGGGATTGATCGGCTCCCCCACGCTTCCGAGCAATCGCAGTGTCGAAAGGTCGTGTCTGTTCGGCCACGATTCTCCGAATCGCATCAGGCTCCGGATGGCCGTCGGCGTCGAGTAGAAGATCGAGATGCCGTACTTCGCGATCATCGACCACCAGCGGTCGGGAAACGGGAACGTCGGTCCCCCTTCGTACATGAACGACGTCGCGCCGTTGATCAGCGGTCCGTACACCATGTACGAATGTCCTGTGATCCATCCCGGGTCAGCAGTGCACCACCAGCGGTCCTCTTCCTTCAAATCGAAAACATCCTTGAGCGTCGCCGCGACACCGACCTGGTAGCCGCCGTGCGTGTGCAGGATCGCTTTCGGTTTTCCCGTCGTGCCCGACGTGTACAGGATGAACAACGGGTCTTCCGCATCCATCACTTCCGTCTCGCATTTCCCCATGTTCTTCGCAAGCGGGAGTGTGAGCAACTCGTGATACCAGAAGTCCCGGCCCGCTTCCATGTTGACGTCTTTGCCCGTTCTGCGGACAACAACCACATTCTCGGGAGCGGCGGTCCGCTGGAGGGCCTCGTCAACGATCTTCTTCAACTCGACGATCTTTCCCCCCATGTATCCGCCGTCGGCGGTAATGATGACCTTGGAACCGCTGTCCTCGATGCGACCGTGAAGCGCCTCGACAGAGAATCCGCCATACACGACTGAATGGATCGCTCCAACCTTCGCGCAGGCGAGCATCGCGATCCATGCCTCCGGAATGCGCGGCATATAAATGGTCACACGATCCCCCTTCGTCACGCCCATGCTTCGGAGAACGATGGCAAACTTGCAGACCTCGCGATTCAGCGCATGATACGAGAATGTCCGGACCTCGCCGTTCTCTCCTTCCCAGATGAGCGCAAGCTTGTTCCGGCGCCAAGTCCGCACATGCCGGTCGAGCGCGTTCGTGACGATGTTCGTCTTCGCTCCGATAAACCATTTGAAGAACGGCTTGTTGGAATCGTCGAGCACCTTGGTCCACGGCTCGAACCACTCGAGTTCTTGCGCCCGGCGGTCCCAATACGCCTCGAGATTCTCGCCCGCCTCCGCGTAGAGCGCGAAGGGATCGGGGATGTTCGCCTGGTCGACGACCGCCCGCAATGGATGATAGACCTCGCCGTGAAGCTCCTTGGGTGGTTTGATGGTTGCCATGGACCGACCTCCTCTTTCATGAACGCACGTGGCTGATGGTTCAGGAAGATACAGCAGGGAGAGGATGGAAGTCAAGGTGGAAGTATGGATTGGGGATTACGGATTGCGGATTGGGGATTACGGATTGCGGATTGGGGATTGAACGGGGCAGGAATACAGAAGATCCTTCCTGCCCGTTCAATGGAGCATCAGTTGAGCGTTGATGCATTTTCTAACACCTGACCGTCCAGTTGCCCCGCAAAATAGGCGTCATAGGCGCTCATATCAAAGTGGCCGTGACCGCTCAGGTTGAACAGGATCACCTTCTTTGTCCCTTCTTCCTTGGCCTTGAGGGCCTCTACGATCGCGGATTTGATCGCGTGGGAGGATTCCGGGGCCGGAATAATCCCCTCGGTCCGGGCAAACAGTACCGCGGCCGCAAAGCCATCTGTCTGTTCGTATGCTTGTGCCTCGATGAGGCCGTCGAGATACAAACGACTGATGATCGGCGCCATGCCGTGATACCGCAATCCCCCTGCATGGATGGAGGGGGGCATGAACTCATGCCCGAGCGTATACATCGGCATGAGCGGCGTCATTCCCGCTGTGTCGCCGAAATCGTATCGGTATTCGCCTTTCGTCAGCGTAGGACAGGACGACGGTTCAACGGCGATCGCCCGGAGCTTTTTCCCGGCGAGCTTCTCGCGGATGAACGGCAATGCAAGGCCCGCGAAGTTCGATCCGCCTCCGACGCACCCGATGATCACATCCGGAAATGCTCCCGCCTTCTCCATCTGCTTCAGCGCTTCCTGACCGATGATCGTCTGGTGCAGAAGAACATGATTCAGAACGCTGCCGAGAGAGTAGTTCGTGTCGTCGTGTGTCGCCGCGTCCTCCACAGCTTCACTGATCGCGATGCCGAGGCTTCCGCGCGATGATGGGTCCTTCTCGAGGATCGACCGGCCGACATTCGTATCGCGACTTGGGCTCGCGACAACTTCGCTGCCGAACGTCCGGATCATGGAACGTCGGTACGGCTTCTGCTCATAGCTGACGCGAACCATGTACACCTTGCACTCGAGACCGAACATCTGGCACGCGAGGCTCAGTGAACTCCCCCACTGTCCCGCCCCAGTCTCCGTGGTGAGCCGCTTGATGCCGGCCCTTTTGTTGTAGTACGCTTGGGGCAGAGCCGTGTTCAGTTTGTGGCTTCCGACCGGGCTCACTCCTTCATGCTTGAAGTAGATCTCCGCGGGGGTATCAAGTGCCCGCTCCAGTCCCAAGGCACGGACAACAGGAGACGGTCGGTACGTTGTGTATGCGGAACGGACCTCTTCCGGGATCTCGATGAACCGCTCTTGAGACACCTCCTGCAGGATCAGCTCCATCGGAAAGATGGCTGAGAGGTCTTGCGGACCGATCGGCTGTTTTGTGCCAGGATGGAGCGGCGGTTCCAGCGGCGTCGGCAGATCGGGCTGGATGTTATAGTAATGCGTGGGGATATCACGCTCTTCGAGTTGGATCTTGCGTTGCATGGGGAACCTCCTTGGAGTAGGTAGTAGTAAGTAGTGAGTGAGTAGCAAGATGGGGTGGCTTGCCGCACGCGGGGGAGGTTCGACGTTCTTCGATGGGGGGTACAACGAAAAAGGTGGAACGCTCGCCAACCGCGTTTCCACCTTTTGTTTGATCTTCAGAATTCGAAAACGAACAACGATGCGGAAGCGCGGACTATCGCCAGCGCCACCACCAAGAACCGAGGGAAATTCGATATTGCTGCACTTGCTTCATGTGATTTAGTATAGCAAATCGTCCGTTTTCTGTCAAGTCTGTTGGGACGAATGCTTCAGTCCAAGATGACCTTTTCATCGAAGTGCTTCTGGATGTTCCGCTCCAGCAGGCGATCCGGATTGAACTCGCGAACGCCTAAGTAGTATAACGCGGATTCGATGAAGACAGTTTCAGGGATGAGGCCGATCATCTCGACCTTCCGAATCGAAACACCGTAGCGTCGTCCTTCCATGCGGAGGTGCTCGATGACCTTGTACATCGGCACCTGATCGAAGTTCGTGATCGACACGGTGACCTGTGCGCGCTGTGTGGAGGGATCGAGTCCCGGATTCGCATTCACGAACTGAAAGCCGCCGTACGGTTGTTCGAGCGCGCGCGCCAAATCTTCCGCGATGGATTCGTCGCGGGATGACAGGATCGCCTTGAAGCTGACCAGCGGATGTCGAGCGCCGATGATCGTCACTCCGGAATCCGGCGTGAATACGTCCGGGCCGTAATCCGGCTTCCACTCCGGCTTCTTCATCTTCTCTTCAAATCCCTCGTACTCACCTTCGCGAATGTCGTCAACGTTCCGACGGTGCGGCGATGTAGCCGATTCCGCGAACAGGTACACCGGCAGTTTGAATTCCGCTGCCACACGCTGAGCGAATTCCTTCGAGAGCGCGACCGCTTCTGCGATCTCCACACCCTTCAACGGGACAAAGGGAAAGACGTCAACAGCGCCGACCCGAGGATACTCCCCTTCGTGTTTGCGCATGTCGATATGGCCGAGCGTCACGCGATACAGCAGAAGCCCTCCCTCAAACAACGCCTCCTTGGATCCGGAGAAGGAGTAGACCGTTCGGTTGCGGCTGGCATCGCGGGAAACGTCCAGCAACACCAGACCCGGAACGCGGCTGAGTTGCGCCGAGAGCTCATCGACGAACGCCTGATCGCGGCCTTCACACACGTTGGGGATAGCGGCAAGGATCTTGCTCATGGTCACTCCTAGAAAAGTCCAAGAAATACACCGGCGACGATCGCGGAACCGATGACCCCCGCGACATTCGGTCCCATGGCATGCATCAACAAGTGGTTGTCCGGATCGTACTCTCGCCCGACCATCTCGGAAACGCGGGCAGAATCGGGGACAGCGGAGACTCCGGCGCTCCCGATCAGCGGATTGATCTTCTCTTTCAGAAACACGTTCATCAACTTCGCAAACAGCACCCCGCCGGCGGTGGAGAATCCGAACGCGACACATCCCAGCACAAAGATAAGAACCGATTGGGGATTGAGAAAGACCTGGGCCGTCGTTGAGGCCCCCACGGCCAGGCCGAGCAGAATAGTACAGATATCGATCAGCGCGGAGGATGCGGTCTTTGCTAGCCGGGCCGTCACTCCTGATTCACGAAGGACATTCCCAAAGAAGAGCATCCCCAGCAAGGGGATCGCACCTGGCGCCACCAGCGTGGTGACGATGAATCCGATGATCGGGAACAGGATCTTCTCTTCCTTCCGCACAATGCGCGCCGGCTTCATCCGAATGAGACGTTCCTCCTTGTTCGTCAGCAGTCGCATGATCGGCGGCTGAATGATCGGCACCATACCCATGTAGGAATACGCGGCGATCGCAATGGGACCGATCAGCGACGGCGCCAGGCGTGACGAAAGGAAGATGGCCGTCGGTCCATCTGCACCGCCGATGATCCCGATGGCAGCCGCCGACGAGGCGGAGAAACCGAGCGCCAACGCACCAAGGAAGGTGGCAAAGATGCCGATCTGCGCCGCCGCTCCAAGCAGCACGAGCTTCGGATTCGAAAGCATCGCCGTGAAGTCGGTCATCGCGCCGATGCCGAGGAAGATCAGCGGCGGGAAGACGCCGTTCGTCACGAGCGTATAAATGATGCCCATCACGCTGCTTCCGGTCGAGTTGAACACGTACTTGTGCGTGATCGGGTCGATCATGTAGATCGAGATGCTGTTGAACATCGACAGCGGGATCGGAATGTTCCCGAGCAGAATACCGAAACCGATCGGGACCAGGAGAAGCGGCTCATAGTCCTTTGCAATGGCGATATAGATGAAGATCAATCCGATCACCATCATCACGAGATTGCCGACCGTGATGTTGAGGAACCCCGTGCTGCTGACGATCTGCTCGGCGTAGTTCTCGAATTGTCCCGTCTTCAGTTCGGCGTATCGCGTTTCCACTTCCAGGTTCGTCACCACGCAGAGACTCCGCTGATCCTCAACCTGCATCACGCGGAACAGCCCTCCATCGCTTCTCTCCGTGAACACCCGCCCTTTCATTCCCACCTCGACGCCGTTCGCCGTGCCGGCTGGGATATAGAAGTACGCATCGGAATTCTCTCGCGCGAATTTGATCTCGGTCAGGCTGAGTGCCGCGATGTTCACATACGCGATGCGATCGGCGTCCTCCCCTTCCTGGATCTCCGCCCGTACGATCGTCTCGAATTGGTCGATCGAAACGACCGAGAAGGTACCGATGACTCGGTGTGAACGATTGAGGAGTTCCCCGTGTGTTGAGGCAACCACGCTGTCCGCGCTTCCCCGAAAGATCTTCAGATAGGTCGCGCCTGAAAAGGTCACAGGCACCCGGTCCCCTGCATGCAGAGACGGCATGAACAAGGAGACCAGAAGGCTCAGAACGAGAAAGGGACGAACGATGCGATTCATGGTGGACTCTTGTCTCCTTAGAGCGTCGTCATGTCGGGACGTGCGATCTCGAAGAGCGCTTGGCCTTCGCTGACCGTGTCTCCCTTATTGGCCAGGATGCTCTTGATAACGCCGTCGAAGGGACCCGGGATATGGTTTTCCATCTTCATGGTTTCCAGGACCATGATCTTCTGACCTGCCTTCACCTGATCACCGACCTTGACAAGCACGTCGAGGACGAGACCTGGGAGCGGTGACTTGACCGTTCCGCCCCCCGTAGTTTGGGCCGGCTTGGGCGCGGGCTTCGGGGCAACCGAAGACTTTGCCACACTGCGTGGCGGTTCGGCGCTCGTGGGCCTGCTCAGGTCCGCCTTCATGCCGAGATTCTTCAGCTCGACAACATAGTCGACACCATTGACGGCGAC
>JALONE010000052.1 GCA_025455125.1 Bacteroidota bacterium | reverse complement strand
CCCTGGCGCTGATTCGCCATGAAACTCCGCACGGCCATGTAGATGGCGTGATCGCTTGGCTTGATCTCGAACACCGACGGATCGAGTTCGACCTTCTCGCCGCTGAGTGTTCCATCTGTTTTATAGACTTCGACTTGCATACTCGCACATTCCTTCACAATGGCGTTCCCCATGGCGCTTAGCGCGCCTTGGTGATCTCCAGATAGCCGTTGATCGCGCCGGGAACCGAACCGCTCACGATCAGAATATTCGATTCCGGGATGACCTTGACGACGCGAAGATTCTTCACCGTCACCTGGTCGTTTCCCATCCGACCCGCCATCCGCATTCCCTTGAACACGCGGGAGGGATACGAGCTCGCGCCGATCGACCCTGGGGCGCGCACACGGTCCGACTGACCGTGCGTCATCAAGCCGACGCCGCGGAAGTGATGCCGCTTGACGACACCCTGGAAACCGCGACCCTTCGACCGACCAGTCACGTCGACCACATCGCCTTGTGCGAAGATATCGACGCGAATCTCGTCTCCCGGCTTCGCCGTCGCGCCGTTCGCCGTGCGGAACTCCCGCAGAAGCCGGAGTGCCTTCGCTCCCGCCTTCGCCAGATGTCCCTTGAGCGGCTTGTTGACCGTTCGTTCGGGGCGTTCGTCGAATCCCAGCTGGATGGCTTCGTAGCCGTCCTTCACCGCCGTCTTGACTTGCGTGACATAGCACGGGCCCGCCTCGATGACCGTGCAGGGAATCGCTTCCCCGCTTTCATCGAACAGGCTCGTCATGCCGATTTTTTTGCCTAAGATGCCACTCACTGTCGTGCTCCTTGTAATCCCCGACGATACTGATCCGCCACGCGGGCGTCAGCCTCGTCGCACACTCTCTTCCGTTCGCTCGCCGATTGCGTACTACACTTTGATCTCGACATCCACTCCCGCGGGCAATTCCAGCTTCATCAGTGAATCGACGGTCTTGCTCGTGGAGTTGAGAATGTCGATCAGTCGCTTGTGCGACCGCGTCTCGAACTGTTCCCGCGATTTCTTATCAACGTGCGGAGAGCGGTTCACGGTATAGACGCTGCGTTTCGTCGGCAGCGGTATCGGGCCCGAAACCACCGCCCCCGTCGACTTGACCGTCTTGATGATCTTCTCGGCCGACTTGTCGATGAGGTTGTGATCGAAGGACTTCAGCTTGATCCGAATCTTTTGACCCGCCAAGGATCGACTCCTGAAAAAGTACCCGTCCCAGACCGCAGCCCGGGACGGGCATGGTGTGATTACTCAATGATCTTTGCAACAACGCCGGCACCCACCGTGCGACCACCTTCGCGGACGGCGAAGCGCTGTCCTTCTTCCATGGCGATCGGCGAGATGAGCTCGATGTTGATGGCGTCCAGGTTGTCACCCGGCATCACCATCTCAACACCTTGCGGCAAGGTCGCAACACCCGTGACGTCCGTCGTACGGAAATAGAACTGCGGACGATACCCGGTCAAGAAGGGCGTGTGACGTCCGCCTTCTTCCTTCTTCAACACGTAGATCTGGGCCACGAACTTCGTATGCGGGGTGATGGAGCCCGGCTTCGCAATGACCTGACCGCGCTCGAGCTCGGTCTTGTCGACGCCGCGGAGCAACAATCCCGCATTATCGCCGGCGCGCACTTCATCGAGTTCCTTGCGGAACATCTCGGCGCCGGTGATGACCGTCTTCTTGTGGGCACCCAGACCAATGACCTCGACTTCATCGCCAACCTTGGCATGACCGCGCTCGACACGGCCCGTGCCGACCGTTCCGCGACCGGTAATCGAGAACACGTCCTCGACCGGCATCAGGAACGGCTTGTCGACATCGCGCTGGGGCAGCGGAACATACGCATCGACTGCATCCATGAGTTCCATGATGCTCTTGAACGCCGGATCATCGGGCTTGACATCAGGACGCAGGGCCGCTTCCATCGCCTTCAGGGCGGAGCCGCGCACGATGGGAATCTCGTCGCCGGGGAAGTCGTACTTTTTCAGAAGATCGCGAACTTCGAGTTCGACCAAGTCCAGCAATTCGGGATCATCCACCGCGTCGCACTTGTTCATGAAGACGACCATACGGGGAACGTTCACCTGGTGCGCCAGCAGGATGTGTTCGCGGGTTTGAGGCATCGGACCGTCGGTCGCCGCAACCACGAGGATCGCACCGTCCATCTGGGCGGCACCCGTGATCATGTTCTTGATATAGTCGGCGTGACCCGGGCAATCGACGTGCGCGTAGTGACGCTTCTCAGTGGAGTACTCAACGTGGGCGGTGTTGATCGTGATTCCACGGGCTTTTTCTTCCGGCGCGTTGTCGATCGAATCAAACGTGCGGATTGCGGACAAGCCCTTCTTCGCCAACACCATCGTGATGGCGGCCGTTAATGTCGTCTTTCCATGGTCGACGTGACCGATGGTGCCGACGTTCACGTGCGGCTTACTGCGGTCGAATTTTTCTTTCGCCATTGGTTGGTCTCCTATTGGTTGAACTGCTGTACTCGTTTACGTTCTTGGTTTAAGCGCCAGCCCTATCTTTGCCGCGCACTTTCTCAATGATCTGATCCGCGATCGACCGCGGGACCTGCTCGTAGTGTGAAAACTGCATCGTATACAAGGCTCGTCCCTGCGTCATCGATCGTAGCTGCGTTGCGTAGCCGAACATCTCGGACAATGCAACGAAGGCTTTCACGACCTGCGCATCCTTCCGGGGCGCCATGCCTTCGATCTTCCCGCGTCGCGAATTCAGATCGCCCAGCACATCGCCCAGATACTCTTCCGGCGTCACCACCTCGACCGCCATGATGGGTTCCAGGAGAACCGGACCGGCTTTCTTTGCCGCATCCTGGAACGCCATCGAGCCGGCGATCTTGAACGCCATCTCCGACGAGTCGACCGCGTGGAAGGACCCGTCATACAATTTCACCTTCACATCCTCGATCGGGTAGCCTGCGAGAATGCCGTTGCGCATCGCTTCGACGATACCCTGCTCGGTCGGCTTGATATATTCTTTCGGGACGACGCCGCCGATGATGGCGTTCTCGAACTCGAATCCCTTCCCCTTTTCGTTCGGCTCCAATTCGATCCAGACGTGACCGAACTGGCCACGACCACCCGACTGCCGCACAAATTTGCCTTCGGCCTTGACCTTCTTGGTGATCGTCTCTTTGTACGCCACCTGAGGCTTTCCAACATTCGCCTCGACCTTGAATTCCCGCTTCATGCGATCGACGATGATCTCGAGATGCAACTCGCCCATCCCGCTGATGATCGTCTGTCCGGTCTCCTCATTCGAGGACACACGGAACGTGGGATCTTCTTCCGAGAGACGGGACAGCGCTTCACCCATCTTCTCCTGGTCCGCCTTCGTCTTCGGCTCGATGGCAACATCGATCACCGGATCCGGGAATTCCATACGCTCGAGGATGATGGGATCTTCCTCTTCCGTCAGCGTGTCGCCCGTCCGGGTGTTCTTCAGACCAATGGCCGCGACGATATCACCGGAAAACGCTTCTTGGACCTCTTCCCGATGGTTTGCGTGCATGCGAAGAATTCGTCCGACACGTTCACGCTTGTCGGAAACGACATTATAGACGTACGAGCCCGCTGAAAGCGTTCCTGTATAGATGCGGAAGTACGTCAGGCGTCCGACGAACGGATCGCTCATGATCTTGAACGCAAGAGCCGTGAATTTCTCGTCGTCCGCAACCCTGCGAACGACGTCATCCTTCCGGTGCGGATGATGGCCGTGCAACTCCCCTTTGTTGAGATCCTTCGGCGCCGGGAGGAAGTCGATGATACCGTCCAAGAGGCTCTGAACGCCCTTGTTCTTGAACGACGAACCGCAGAGCACCGGAATGATGCTCACCTTGAGCGTGGCCCGACGAAGCACATCGCGGACTTCCTCGGGGCTGATCGCCTTCCCCTCAAGATATTTTTCGAGGAGAGTATCATCTTCGTCTGCAACGGCTTCGAGCATCTTCTGCCGGTACTCGGCTGCACGGGACTTCAACGACTCCGGGATATCGATATCGTCGAACGTTGTTCCCTGCGTGTCCTCGTGGAACATGCGGGCCTTCATCGTGATGAGGTCGATGATCCCGGCGAACATCTCACCTTCACCCACAGGAATATGCACCGGAACGGCATTTGCGCCGAGGCGCGACTTCATCATCTCCACGACGCCAAGAAAATCGGCTCCGGCCCGGTCCATCTTGTTGACGAACGCGATGCGCGGAACGCCGTATTTGTCCGCTTGACGCCACACGGTTTCGGATTGCGGCTCCACGCCGCCCACAGAGCAGAAGAGCGCGACAGCTCCGTCCAAAACGCGCAGCGATCGTTCGACCTCGATCGTGAAATCGACGTGGCCCGGCGTATCGATGATGTTGATGCGATTGTTCCGCCAGAAGCAGGTCGTAGCAGCGCTCGTGATCGTGATCCCACGCTCTTTTTCCTGCTCCATCCAGTCCATGGTCGCGGCACCGTCATGAACCTCGCCCATCCGGTGCAGACGTCCTGTATAGAACAGGATGCGCTCCGTGGTCGTGGTCTTGCCGGCATCGATGTGTGCCATGATACCGATGTTGCGTGTTCTTTCGAGTGGGTACTCGCGAGGCATACTAATCCACTACTCCCGATCGTCAATCCAGCTCATACCACACCGGATCGGTCGTGTCGTGTTTGCTTGAAATGAATGTCTGGTTTAGGACCAGTTCGAGTTCCGGCTTACCACCGGAAATGCGCAAACGCTTTGTTCGCTTCCGCCATGCGATGAACATCATCGCGCTTCTTGACGGCGCCGCCTTCACCGACGGCAGCGGCCATCAGTTCGGCTGCGAGCTTTTGCGCCATGGACTTGTCCGAGCGTTCTTTGGCGTTGGAGATCAACCACCGGATTGCAAGAGCGGTTCGCCGCTCGGGGCGAACTTCTGTGGGAACCTGATAGGTCGCACCGCCGACTCTGCGTGCCCTGACTTCGATCAACGGAGAAGCGTTGTTCATCGCCTTTTGAAACACTTCGACCGGGTTCTTCTCGGTCTTCTTGGCGACGAAGTCGAGCGCATCATAGAGAATGTTGCGCGCGATATTCTTCTTTCCTTGCTGAAGAAGGCTGTTTGTGAAGCGGGAGATCATCAGATCTCCATACTTCGGGTCCGGCGTCAAACGCCGGCGAGATGATTTCTTCTTTCTCATTCGCTCAGTGATCCACTACTTCTTGGGGCGCTTGGCCCCATACTTTGACCGGCCCTGCTTCCGGTCCTGGACGCCCTGCGTATCGAGCGTTCCACGGATGATATGATACCGGACGCCGGGAAGATCCTTCACACGACCGCCGCGGATCAGCACGATCGAGTGCTCCTGAAGATTATGGCCCTCACCCGGAATATAGGCGGTGACCTCAATCCCGTTGGACAACCGGACACGGGCAACCTTGCGGAGCGCCGAATTCGGTTTCTTCGGTGTGGTCGTGTAGACGCGCGTGCAGACACCGCGCTTCTGCGGGGACGACACCAGCGCGGGAGACTTGCTCTTCCAAGCCACCTGCTCTCTGCTTTTCCGGACGAGTTGATTAATGGTCGGCAACGATATTTCTCCTCCGCTTTTTCAGCGGCTCAATCGATTCACATCAAATGAAGCTTTGTAATATAACTATTTATGCCCTTTTTGTCAACTCCGACGCTTCAGAAAAGAGCCGAATTCCGTCTTTTATCAGGCCGGAATATCTGCAGTTTTCCGGCCCTTTTTTGGAGACTCCACTTCGGCCATCGGTTCGATCGCAGCTTCGTCGGTCTCCCCTCCTTCGACGACGACCAGGCTCTTAAATTTCTTCTGCCCTGTGCCGGCCGGGATCAGGTGACCCATGATGACGTTCTCCTTCAGACCGAGGAGGTGGTCGATCTTTCCTTCGATCGCCGCATCGGTCAACACCTTGGTCGTCTCCTGGAACGAGGCTGCCGAAATGAAGCTGTCGGTCGTGAGCGAAGCCTGCGTGATTCCCAACAGGATGGGCTCGGATGTTGCGGGCTCTGCATCGCGGACCTCCGCGACCTTCTTGCTCTTCTTCTTCAGGTCCACGTTGATCTCGCGGACCAGCTTCCGCAGGACGATCTGCCCATTCCGGAATTTTGCATCGCCCTTGCTCTCGACAACCTGCTTGTCCGCCAAGCCATCGTTCTCGTCGCGCAGCCGCGCCTTGTCGACGTGGTCGCCTTCGAGATACCGCGTGTCACCCGGATCGACGATGCGCACCTTCTGCATCATCATCCGCACGATAACCTCGATGTGCTTGTCGTTGATCTTCACACCCTGCATCCGGTAGACTTCCTGGATCTCGTTCACCAGGTACTCCTGAACCGCGGTCGTCCCCTTGATGCGCAGGATGTCGTGCGGGTCGATGGAACCGGCCGAAAGCCGCTCGCCCGCCTTCACAACGTCACCGTCCTGGGCATGCAGGTGCTTTCCCAGTGGAACAAGATACGTCCGCTTGTCGCGTCCGTCGTGACTGGTAACGAACACTTCACGCGAGCCGCGCTTCGGTTGGCCGATGGTGACGATGCCATCGATCTCGCTGACCACCGCCGGATCGCTCGGATGCCGCGCCTCGAAGAGCTCCGTGACACGCGGCAGACCGCCCGTGATATCGCGGGTCTTGCCGATGTCGCGCGGGATCTTCACCAGCACGGCGCCTGCTGCGATCTCTTCGCCGTCGTCGACGTTGAGGTGGGCACGGGTCGGCATCGGATACGACGCGACCTTCTGCCCCTTCTTGTTGATGATCGCCAGCGCCGGAATGAGGCTCTTCTCTCGGCTGTCGATGACCACCTTCTGGATGTGTCCCGTCTGTTCATCGGGCTCATCGCG
>JALONE010000051.1 GCA_025455125.1 Bacteroidota bacterium | reverse complement strand
AGCTTCGCGAGTACCTCCGCGCGAGTTCCCTGAGCGATCGATAACCCGACGGGATCCTCGTGCGCTCATCCGCGATCTTCCTCCTCGTCTCATTCTGCTTCTCACAGCTCACCGCTCAAGTTCGGGCGCATGGGGCGATCGTCCGCATGGATACGACGCAGCGGGACATTCATCTCGTGTTCACCGGGCATGAGTACGCGGAAGGAGCTGACACCATCCTCGCCGTCCTGAAATCCCATGACATTCGCGCAAGCTTCTTTTTCACGGGAGATTTTCTACGCAATCCGCAATTCGCTCCGGCGATCCGTAGGCTCGTGATGGAAGGCCACTATGTCGGACCGCACTCAGATCGTCACCTCCTCTATTGCACGTGGGAAGACCGAGATTCGCTCCTGGTCCCGCGGGAGGAGTTCATCGCCGATCTCGAAGCCAACTACCGTGAGCTCGAGCGATTCGGCATCATGCGATCGGCAGCATCCGTCTTCCTCCCGCCGTACGAATGGTACAACGACTCGATCGCATGCTGGTCTCGCCAGATGTCGATCACGTTGGTCAACTTCACGCCGGGAACGTCGTCGAATGCCGACTACACGCGTCCCGGCATCGACCCGCGCTACGTCTCAAGCGATACGATCCTCCAGCGCATCCTGCGGCACGAACACGTTTCCTCGAATGGCCTGAACGGATTCATCCTGCTCCTACATATCGGCGCCGGACCGCACCGGCCCGATCCGTTCCATCGTTCCCTCGATCTTCTGCTGACGGAATTGAAGGCGCGCGGGTACCGCTTCCGCCGGTTCTGAGCGATGAGCGAACGCATCCCACAGATCGCCCATCTCGACCTCGATTGTTTCTTCGTCTCCGTCGAACGCATTACCGATCCGACGCTGATTGGCAAACCGGTCGCCGTCGGAGGAACGCCGGAGGGGCGGGGCGTCATTGCATCGGCATCGTACGAAGCGCGAGCCTTCGGCGTCCGATCCGCGATGCCGATGGCGCGCGCGCTGAAGTTGTGTCCCGCGCTGGTCGTCGTCCGCGGCCACCATGGCGAATACGGACGCATCTCGGACCGATTGTATCATCGCATCTGTGAGTTCGCTCCCCTAGTGGAACGCGCCTCGATCGACGAGATGTACATGGATTTCACCGGATGCGAATCATTGTATGGGAACGACCTCCCGGGCTTCATGCACCGGCTGCAGATGATCGTCCGGACGGAATTCCAGCTCCCGTGCACCATCGCGCTCGCATCGAACAAGACCGTCGCGAAGATCGCCGCGAACGCCGTCAAGCCGGCAGGCGTCATCGCTGTCCCGCACGGGACCGAGAAGGACTATCTGGCATCGATGAACATCGGGGTCATCCCCGGCATCGGGAAGAAGACCGAGGAGTTCCTGCAGGGCAAGGGATTCCGCACTGTCGCGGATCTGCAGGCGAGGACGGAAGCGGAGTTGGTCGCCCTGTTGGGCTCGCATGGATCGTGGATCAGCGCAGCGGCGAGCGGGCGGGGATCGACGCACATCGGCGGCGAGGAGGATGCGAAGAGCATTTCCCGCGAGGAGACCTTTGCACGGGATATCGGAGAACGGCAGGAATTGGAGCGGGAGCTCCACGTGCTGACAGAGGATGTTTGCTCAACGCTCCGTTCGCATGGTTGGAAGGCGCGGACCATCACGCTGAAGCTCCGGTACTCGGATTTCACCACCGTCATGCATGGACGAACGGTCGAACCGACGAACGAGGACCCCGTGGTCTTCCGCACGGTCTGCGCGTTGCTGGAGGAGGCGCAGGCACCAGGGGAGAAGATCCGGCTCGTCGGAGTGCGTCTCTCGAATTTCCATGGAGAGGAGCAGATGTCACTTGGCCTGTTCCCGCAGGACCGGAAGAAACAGGAGGTGTTGAAGGTCGTGGACTCCTTGCGCGATAAGTTTGGGGACGGGATCATCCACCTGGGAAAGCCGCAGTAACATTCAATCAATAATCATCACTCAACAGTCAACAATAACTCTTATCTTCCCTCATGCCCCGCTTCAAGATCACGATCGAGTATG
Source organism: Bacteroidota bacterium (assembly GCA_025455125.1). Classification (GTDB taxonomy): domain Bacteria; phylum Bacteroidota; class Ignavibacteria; order UBA10030; family UBA10030; genus JAKAJH01. The sequence goes on along the minus strand of JALONE010000051.1, from coordinate 4,834 downwards.
AAGGCACCCGCTACAGCGGCTGGCAGATCCAGAAGAACGCCCGCACCGTCCAAGGCGAACTCCAGGGGGCCTTCCGTTCCGTTTTCAAAACGTCCGAATTCGAATTCGCCGGCTCCGGCCGGACCGACGCCGGCGTCCACGCCTTGCGCCAAGTCGCACATCTCGACGTCATCACCGTACTCGCCCCGGAGATCATCCGGATCAAGACGAACGACCTTCTCCCCTCGGATATCAACATGCTCTCCGTCGAACACGCCGAGCATGGATTCCACGCCCGTCACGATGCCGTTGCCCGTGCATACCTCTACCAGATCTCGCGACGGCGTTCGGCCTTCGGCAAGCGATTCGTCTGGTGGGTGAAGGACAGACTTGACATCGACGCGATGCGTTCGGCCGCCGCTCTCTTCACCGGGTTGAAGGACTTCCGATCCTTCACCGCAGACGACCCCGAAGAGAAATCAACGAAGGTGCAACTGCATCCGATCGAGATCAACGAAGCCGGCGATCTCATCCTCATCCGTGTTGTCGGCTCGCATTTCATTTGGAAGATGGTTCGCCAGATCGTCGGCGTGCTGGCCGAGGTTGGCCGCGGAGCAATGACCCTCGCCGACGTAGAACAACTGCTCCGCATGCACTCGAACATTCCCGCCCAATTGACCGCCCCTCCTTCCGGACTCTATCTGGAACGCGTCTTCTATGAGGGGGAGCGGTTGGAGATCCCGCTGCGGCCGGTAATCGAGATCGCGAGCGATCCTCAGCGCACGCAACAGAGCCATCGACATCGCCCTCCGCACAAACCGGAACGACAGAAACCGCATGGACGCACGACAGAAAAAGACCGGCGCCCTCCGCACAAGTAGATCAGCGAAGGAAAAGCAATTCACCTTCCCCGCATTCTGCGACTATGCATGCGCGCACGCCTCGTTCGCCGCCCCCGATGCGGTGGGCGCTTGTCGGCGCGATCAGGGGGTCTTTTGTCGAAAGTTCAATTCATATAACAACAAGAATGCTGTCTGCCTGGGAAGAATCTGATGCCATCCCGCGTGATCATCATGGCCTTCTTTTGTCTGCTGTTGATCTCGTCCGTCCATGCTCAGGATCCGAATGCGGTGCGCGAGGTGATACTGGAACATTACGCGCGATATCCGAAGATGGAACTGCAGGATCTATACAAGTTCCTGTACCAGGCCGCGATGGGAAACGAGCACTTGATGAACGACACGGTCGGCATCCGGCAGTATCTTTCTCGTGAGATGAAGAGCATCAAGGCATCTGCAGCCGAACCTCTGATCGAACGATTGTCCGACGACAGCTCCATCGTGCGACTGAACCTGCGTCCGTTCAAAGCAATGGGGGGAGATGAGCGCGTGTTGATCGAAGCGATGCTGCGGACCGCCGCGAATTTCAAGAAGGATCCGAACGCACTTCACATCTACTGGTCCGCCGCCGAAACACTTGCGGCGGAGGGTGCGATCCCTCCCACGGCAGATTCGCTGCGGACGTTCTTCGCGGAGCAGGAAGCCAAGGGTTTCCCCGTCTTCCATCATTCCGATATATTCGTAGCCGCGTACCATCCCGCATACCGTCTGCTCATGCGCGCCTATCTTCCCCGGTAAGGGACCATCCATGACCTCCTCCCCCATCGATATCGACCGCATCGCAGAGCAGTACGTACGCCTTGTCCTTGCGATCGGGCGTCACGACGCGGATTTCGTGGACGCGTACTATGGACCGGAAGATCTCGCCGCGAGCGAATTGAACAGCTCCCGCCTGCTGCCCGATATCCGTGAAGAGGCGCAGCGCCTTGTCCATGTTCTGGACACGCTCCCGTCACAACCGACGGAAGAGATCGTCACGCTCCGGCAGCAGTATCTTCGGACGCAGATGGCCGCCATCGCCGCGCGGGCTTCGATCTTGAATGGAACCCGGATGTCCTTCGACGAGGAAGCGAAGGCGTTATATGACGTGATTCCCTCCACGTATCCCGAAGCACACTTCCAGTCCCTCCTGCACGACCTCGAATCCCTCATTCCCGGATCGGGTCCGCTTCCCGCGCGGGTCGAACACTTCCGCAAGCGATTCACGATCCCGACAGATCGTCTGGACACGGTGTTTCAGGCGGCGATCGCCGAATGCAGGAGCCGCACACGCAAGCACATCGCGCTTCCACCCCAGGAACGGTTCGAGATCGAATACGTGAAGGACAAGTCGTGGAGCGGCTATAACTGGTTCAAGGGGAATGCGTACAGTCTCATTCAAATCAACACCGATCTTCCAATCTTCCTCGACCGTGCGATCGACCTCGCAGCGCACGAAGGATACCCGGGGCATCACGTCTACAATGCATTGCTGGAACAGGAATTGGTCCGCAAGCGCCGTTGGGTGGAGTTCAGCATTTACGCGCTTTTCTCTCCCCAATCCCTGATCGCAGAAGGAACGGCGAACTTCGGCATCGAGGTCGTCCTTCCGGGTTCTCAGCGGCTCGAGTTTGACCAGACCGTCCTCGCACCCCTCGCAGGCATCGACCCGGCGGCCGTCCCGGCCTATGCCCAGCTTCAAGCGCTCGTCGCCAAGCTGAGCTATGCCGGCAACGAAGCGGCACGCGCCTATCTCGACGGGGCGATGACGCGGGAAGAAGCCGCCGACTGGCTTGTGCGCTATGCGCTGATGTCCCCAGAGCGTGCTCTCCAGCGAACGAAATTCTTCGATCAATACCGAAGCTATGTCATCAACTACAATCTTGGTCAAGACATTGTGAAACGCTATATTGAGGCACGAGGGGGAACGGTGGATGCGCCGCAACGACGCTGGGACGAATTCGTCGCGCTTCTCTCCACGCCGCGTTCACCGTCAGGACTGATGGGATGAGTCGTCGTTCCGCTGACGCACGCACCAGCGCTCTTTTGAGGGATATCCGGGCGCACCGGATGAATTCGGAACGGATCCAACTCGGCGGCCGATCCGTTGAATGTTCGATAGGAGAATACTGGACCCCGCGTCAACGACAGGCTTCGCGGCTGCATGAGATCTCCTATCGTGCGTGCTTCAAGGCACAGCTGCCGCGCTACTTCATCGAACGGTTGAGCGATCCCAATGATCGCGTCTATGACCCGTTCAGCGGACGGGGCACCACGGTACTCGAAGCGGCGCTCCTCGGTCGGCGCATCATGGCGAACGACATCAACCCGCTGAGCGAGATCCTCTCACGTCCGCGCCTTGCCGTTCCGACGTTGGGGGAGATCGCGGCACGGCTCGCGTCGATCCGTTTCGATCCCGATGCGCGCGCGGAGATGGATCTCAAGATGTTCTTCCACAAAAGGACGGAAGCGGAGGTGGTCTCCCTTCGGCGCTATCTGCAGCGGCGGCGTTCACGCGGAACGGAAGACGACGTCGATCGCTGGATCCGGATGGTCGCAACGAATCGATTGACCGGGCACTCGCGCGGCTTCTTCTCGGTCTACACCCTGCCGCCGAATCAGGCTGTCCAGCCGGAACGCCAGCGGCTCATCAACCGGCGGCTGGGACAAAAGCCTGAGTATCGGGCTGTGAAGGCGATCATTCTCCGCAAGTCTCGCTCGCTGATGATCGGACTTGATGACGCCGAGCGGGAGCGGTTGCGCACCGCGGCAACGCACGCGAGATTTCTCACGGGCGATGCGCGCAGAACCAAGGCGATCCGATCGTCTTCCATCCGATTGACCGTCACATCGCCGCCATTCCTGAACATCGTCGATTATGCCGGGGACAATTGGCTGCGGTGCTGGTTCAACGGACTCGATGCGGACCGCATCAGCCGGAACATCACGGCGAGCCGTTCGGTGGATGAATGGTCGGCGGCGATGGGAGAGGTGTTTCATGAACTCCATCGGATCACTGCACCGCGGGGTTGGGTCGCGTTCGAAGTGGGAGAAGTGCACAAGCGAAACGTACGGCTGGAGGAATATGTTGTACCGCTTGGGCGCGCCGCCGGGTTCACATGCGTCGCGATCATGATCAATCGTCAACGCTTCACGAAGACGTCGAATATCTGGGGTGTGCGGAACAACCGCCACGGAACGAATACGAATCGGATCGTCATCTTTCGAAAGGACTGACATGAAGCCGCTCACAATGCTCGTCCTGCTGACCACATTCGGTTGGGCAACGCTGGTCTTGGCAGGCTGTGCCGCGCAACAACTGACGCTCGGGGAAAAGGAGCGGATCGTCTTCTTCGGGGACTCCATCACAGAACTGGGCGTGAAGCCGAACGGGTATGTCAGCCTCATCCGCGGCGAACTCAAGAAGACACATCCGAAGGTCGAGATCGTCGGTGCCGGCGTCAGCGGGAACAAGGTCCCCGACCTGTTGAAGCGCCTCGACAAGGACGTTCTGCGCAAGAAGCCAACGGTCGTCGTCATCTACATCGGCATCAACGACGTCTGGCACTATGCCCTCAAGGGACGCAAGGGAACGCCGAAGGATGATTTCCGGGACGGACTGATCGACCTCATCGAACGGATCCACAAGGCGAACGCTCAGGTCATTCTGTGCACGCCGACGGTGATCGGAGAGAAGAAACTCGGCGAGAATCCCCAGGACCTCATGCTCCAGGACTATTCAGAAGTGATACGGAAGATCGCATCCGAGCGGAATCTGATCCTGTGCGACTTGCGAAAAGCATTCCTCGACCATCTCCGGGAGAACAATCGGTTCAACAAAGAGAAGGGGATCCTGACGACAGACCGCGTACACTTAACGCAGGCGGGAAACGCGCTCGTCGCGGAAACGATGCTGAAGAAATTGGGCATCTAAGAAACGATTCCTTGATGAGTCGAAGCCTTGCATGGGGAGAACG
>JALONE010000388.1 GCA_025455125.1 Bacteroidota bacterium | reverse complement strand
GTCGGTCCGCTGCTCTTCCGCGACAACGTTCCGGTCATTCTCACCAGTGCCACACTCGGTGTCGGTGGTGATCTTTCGTATTTCAGGAACCGCGTCGGCGCGCATCATGCGGGTTCCCTTACCGTGGACTCGCCGTTCGATTTCCGCAAGCAGATGCGCATCGTTCTTGCGGGAGACATGCCTCAGCCCGATGATCCTCGCTACGAAGATGCGTTGCCCGAGTGGATCCTGCGCTCCATCAAGCGGACACATGGTCGTTCGCTTGTGCTCTTCACCAACGCCTCGCTCATGCGACGCATGGCGGACATCCTCCGGGAACCGCTCGAGGAACTCGGCATTCCTTTGTTGGTGCAGCAATCGGGAGCGTCACGCCACGGGCTTCTTGAGGAATTTAAAGCGGACGTGGATTCGGTCCTGTTCGGATTGGACAGTTTCTGGATGGGAGTGGATGTCCCCGGCGAGGCGTTGCAGCATGTGATCATCACGCGTCTCCCGTTCGCCGTCCCCGATCATCCGCTCATTCAAGCCCGGATGCTGGAGCTGGAACAGCAGGGAGAACAGCCGTTCTTCAGCTATTCATTGCCGGAGGCGGTGTTGAAACTGCGACAGGGTGTGGGGCGATTGATCCGGAGAAGCGATGATACGGGGATCGTGACGATCCTCGATTCGCGGATCGTGCGGAAGAACTATGGTCAGATCTTTGTGAAGTCCCTGCCGCAATGCAGGATCGAGATATTGAAGGAGAATGGAGAGGTGGAGGAAGGAATTGAGGAATTGTGATTGTTGAATTGTGATTGGCTCTTGGTTTTGTTTGCGATCTTGTGTTCTTGATTCTTGGATCTTCAGCCCGCTGAGTCGTTGTCTGCCACCATCTTCTCCATCGCCCACGTTTCTCCATGCGCGCTGAGCGCCAGTTCCATCCCCGACTCGGGAATGGCCGCATGCAACCGCTCGATCGGCTCGTTCGTGGGTTCATCGCTCTGAATGAATGTCCCCGGCATGATGGCGAGATCCACTGTATGACCGCGATCCCCGAGATCCTTGAAGTATTCCTGATACGCCGTGTCTCCGCCGAAGACGATCGTCTTGCCGTTCATCTTCATGCGATAGGCGTTGAAGCTTCTGCCGCTCCAGTTGCCACGTGAACGGTCCACTTCCCAGGGAAACCGCCAGCCAAAATGCTTCACCGGAAGCGCTTCGATCTCGAGGTCGAGCACGCGCATCGTCTCACCCCAGTCCATCTCGACGACCATCTTCCGCCCCAGGTTGTCAACCACATCAGTCGTGTTCTTCGCCATCACGATCGGAATGTTCCGATCAAATTTCTCAAGTGACGTGAGGTCCAGATGGTCCATGTGCGCGTGCGAAAGCAGGATAAGATCGATCGGCGGGAGCTCTTCGAACGTGAGCGCCGGTGCGACAAGCCGTTTCGGTCCAAGCGTGGTCAGACCCAAAAGGTTCAGCCCGATCCGATCTGAAAAGACAGGATCGGTGATGATTTTCGTTCCGTAGAAATTCAGCAGGACGGTCGCATGGCCGATCCAGGCGGCGGTGATCGTTTCATCGCTCCAGAGAAGCGGCGTCGGTTTGTAGGCTGGCGTGGCGGTCTCCGGACTTCCGAACAACATCTCCAAGCGCGACCGCTTGAGCTCGGGTTGCTTGTCTTGTCCGATGAGCAATGTTGCCGGGGCAACGGCACTGACGCCAAGGGCGCGGAGGAATTTTCGACGAGTAGTCATAGTTGGCATCTATCTCAAAAACTGGAATCGATGTCACCGTGAACTGTCACGGTGCGCTTGCCCGCCCTGAGCGCGTCATCCTGAGTCTGTCGAAGGGTGACGCGCGAAAGGTCGAACCGTGTCGCAGGGTGATCATTGCGGAATCCGTCACATTTCGACCCGCCCCGCATTCCAGATCTCATGGGGCGGGCGGGGCAAGCTCAATGTGACCGTTCGCATTTACATTGCAATCGTATACGGTTAGAACAGGCTTCTGGTTCGGAGGGTTCCGGAACGCGGCTCAGTCGGGTTGTTTCAAGGATTCCCAGATGTGCTCGAGAAGGACATCAAGGCCGTCGTGGGCGACGGCAGAGATCGGAACGACCGGCACGCCTCGACCAAACTTCATCTTCATGAGTTTCCTCTGAAGGTCCGTATCGGCGATGTCGGTCTTGGTCAACGCGACGATTTTCTTCCGTTTAGGAAGGTCTCGTTTGTAGGACTTCAGCTCATTCACCAGGGTCTCGTAGTCCCGTTTCGGGTCATCACTGATACATTCGATCAGGAATACGAGCACGCGTGTCCGTTCGATGTGCCGAAGAAACTGAATGCCGAGACCGCGCCCCTCATGCGCCCCTTCGATCAATCCGGGAATGTCTGCCACCGTGAAGCTTTTCTCTTCCTGATAGCGGACGATGCCGAGATTTGGGACGAGCGTGGTGAAGGGATAATCCGCGATCTTCGGTCGCGCTGCGGAGATGGATGCAATGAGCGTCGACTTTCCCGCATTGGGAAATCCGACAAGTCCGACGTCCGCCAGCAATTTGAGCTCGAATTGAAGTTCGATCTCCTCGCCGAGCGTACCCTTGGTCGCGTGACGAGGAGCCTGCAATGTCGAGGTCGCGAACTCGCTATTTCCCTTCCCCCCTCTCCCCCCTTTCGCCACGATGATCTCATCACCCTCATTCACCAGATCGCCAATGATCCGGCGATTCGCTGCATTGCGAACGACCGTTCCCCGCGGAACACGAAGCACTTCGTCGCGCCCTGATTTGCCTTCTTGATTTTTCCCCCGACCGTGATCGCCCCGTTCCGCTTGCACCTTGTGGCGGTACTTGTAGTCGAGCAGGGTGTTCAGATGACGGGTCGCACGCACGATGACGTCCCCCCCGCGTCCCCCGTTTCCGCCGTCGGGCCCCCCCTTGGGAACGAATTTTTCCCGCCGAAAGCTGACGACGCCGTTGCCGCCGTCTC
>JALONE010000050.1 GCA_025455125.1 Bacteroidota bacterium | reverse complement strand
CATCCCGAACAGGATGATCCGGCTCGGCAGTTCGGAATTGTATTACGGCGAGTTGGCCTCGCTCGATTCGATCATCCAGAAGATCGATGCGGTCACGCCTGAGCGCGTGCACGCCATCGCGCAGGCCTTGCTCCAGGAAGAGCGGTTCTGCACCGTCGTCTTCCGGCCGAACGGCAAGGCCGCCGTCCATGAGGATTGAACATGCCACACACTGACGTCGCCACACAACAGAAGACCGTATCGATTTCCAGGCGCGGACGCGAAGTCCAGGGCTCGCCCATCCGAAAGCTGGCATCGCTCGCCGAAGCCCGCAAGAAGAACGGCACCCGCGTGTATCATCTGAACATCGGACAGCCCGACCTTCCGACCCCCCGCGCCGTGTTCGATGCGATCCAGGGTCTCGACCTGAAAACGCTGGCGTATGCCCCGTCGAACGGACTGCCGCCGGCCCTCACTGCATGGAAGAAGTATTTCGCCCATCACGGGATGACGTATGACGAGCGCGAACTGATCGTCACCGCCGGCGGATCCGAGGCCATCGTGTTTGCGATGGAAGCCGTCTGCGACCCGGGGGATGAGGTCATCGTGTTTGAGCCGTTCTATACGAACTACAACGGATTCGCGACCATCGCGGACGTGAAGCTGAAGCCCATCCTGCTTTCGATCGAGAACGGGTTCCACCTGCCAAGCGAGCAGGAGATCGAGAAGATGATCACGCCGCGAACGCGTGCGATCCTCTTCTGCAATCCCTCCAATCCCACAGGCACCGTCTACACGCGCGAAGAACTCCAGCGCCTCGCCAGCATCGCCTCGCGTCACGGTCTGTTCATCCTCTCGGATGAGGTCTATCGTGAGTTTGCATACGAGGGCGAAGTGACGAGTATCACCTCGTTCCCCGAGATCCGTGATCGGGTCATCGTGCTGGACAGCTGCTCGAAGCGGTTCAACGTCTGCGGTGCACGCATCGGCGTTCTGGCAAGCCACAACGACGAGGTGGTAAGCACGGTGCTGAAATTCGGACAGGCGAGATTGTCTGTGGCAACCATTGAACAACTCGCGGTCGCTCCGCTCTTGAGCGATCCGGAGCCGTACACCGCGCCGATCGTCGAGGAATTCCGCCGCCGGCGCGATGCAGTCTATGAAGGCCTGGCAAAGATCCCGGGCGTGACGTTCTACAAGCCCGAGGGGGCCTTCTACATCGTCATCGGCTTGCCGGTGAAGGATTCGGAGCACTTTGCGAAGTGGCTGATCGAAGAATACTCGTTTGAGAATGAGACCCTCCTTCTCGCGCCAGCACAGGGTTTCTACGCGACGCCGGGGAAGGGGATGAACGAAGTGCGGCTTGCCTTCATGCTGAACATCGACGACCTGCACAAGTCCCTCCGCATTCTCGCGGCCGCGCTCGAAACGTACCAGAAGAAGTTTTGAACACCGGAGCACCGAAGAGTCATGGCGAAGATCACCATTGACGGAAAAGAATTCGACGTCGATCCCAAACTCACCGTCATTCAGGCGGCGGCCGAGAACGGGATCGAGATCCCGCATTTTTGCTGGCACCCGAAGTTGTCCGTGTCGGGCAACTGCCGCATGTGTCTGGTCGAGATCGAAAAGATGCCGAAACTCGCCATCGCCTGCTCGACGCAGGTGAGCGATGGAATGGTCGTCCGGACGGACAGCGACCGGGTTGTGAAGGCGCGCAACGCCGTGATGGAGTTCCTCCTGATCAACCACCCGCTCGATTGTCCCATCTGCGACGAGGCGGGGGAGTGCAAGCTCCAGGACTACGCCTACAAGTACAGCATCGGAGAGAGCCGCTTCACGGAAGACAAGGTCCACAAGCCGAAGCGGGTCGAGCTCGGACCACGAGTGATGCTGGACGATGAGCGATGCATCATGTGCTCACGCTGCATCCGGTTCGCCGATGAGGTGGCACACCAGCCTGCGTTGACATTCACCGAGCGCGGAACGCACGTGGTGCTGACGACCTTTCCGGGACAGCAATTCGATTCTCCGTATTCGATGAACGTGATTGACCTATGCCCGGTCGGCGCGCTCACCAGCCGCGACTTCCGGTTCAAGTCTCGCGTTTGGGAGATGTCCTCGACCGACAGCGTCTGCATCGGATGCGCACGCGGCTGCAACACGCAGGTGTGGGTGCGCAACAACGAGATCCTCCGTCTGACTCCCAAGCAGAACGACGAGGTGAATGGTCCGTGGATGTGCGATCACGGCCGGCTTGATTCTTTCCGCCACGTCAACAGCGACGCGCGGCTCAATGGACCGCTCCTGAGAAAGGACAACGCCTTCGTCGAGGTTGGATGGGACGAAGCCCTTTCACGGATCGTCTCCGAACTGCGAACGTATCGGAAGAACGAGATCGCGGCGATCGGTTCGCCATATGCCACCAACGAAGACAACTACATCTTTGCGAAGTTCATGCGCGACGTCGTAGGTGCGAAGCATTTCGCGCTTGCGGAACACGTGAAGCCTGGCGACCAGGATGAACTTCTGATCCGGGCAGACAAGACGCCGAATGCCGCCGGCGCGCAGCTGATGGGATTCGCGACGCACGCCCTCGCTCCTATGCTCGAGGGGATCAAGAACGGCGCGATCAAGGCGCTCTACGTCCTTGAGGACAACATTGCGGCCGATCCCGCCGTGGCGGACATTCTCGCCGAACTGGACCTGCTCATCGTCCATTCGTGCGTCCGAAACGAGACGACCGAGTTGGCACATGTCGTCCTCTCCAGCGCGACGTTCGCGGAAAAGAATGGAACGTACACGAACTTCCTAGGCCGCGTTCAGCGCATCCGTCCTGCCGTGACGACGGTGGATTCGGAGCGAACGCTCGACGGATTTTCCATGAGCCGCTGGGACAAATTCGCCGCGCATAACGACCGCTGGGGAAAAGGCCCGCGCCGGGATGCCCGGTCTTCCTGGCGCATCATTGCGGCCGTCTCCGGCGTCATGGGGACGAAGATGAAGTATGCCGCCAGCGACGAGATCTTCAAGGAACTGGCAGAGAAGATTCCCGCATTTCGGGGGCTGAGTTATCTGAAGCTCGGCTCGACCGGTGCCACGACCTCTGCCGGCGCGCCTGCAGCCGTGCCCACCCCAGCGCATTCGTGACGCGAGAACCAGACCCTGTATGGACACACTCGATATTCTCATTACGCTCGGCAAGATCGTCGCCATCTTCGGATTCCTCATTCTTGGCGCGGCCATTTCCGTCTACCTCGAACGCCGCGTGAGCGCGTTCATCCAGGACCGCGTTGGTCCGAATCGGGTCGGACCGTTTGGTTTGCTTCAACCGTTCGCCGATGTCTTGAAGCTGGTGATGAAGGAAGACATCGTTCCGAAGAACGCGCATCCCTTCATCCACAATCTTGCTCCCATCCTTGCGATCGCCATTGCGCTGACGACGTTCGCCGTTGTGCCGTTCGGCAACACGATCGAGCTCTTCGGACGCCAGGTAAAACTGATGGTCGCCGACGTGAACATCGGCCTGCTGTACGTTCTCGCGATGACATCGGTCGGCGTGTACGGCATCAGCCTTGCCGGGTGGTCCTCGAACAACAAGTATTCGCTCCTCGGGGGACTGCGCTCGTCGGCGCAGATGATCAGCTACGAACTCTCTATGGGTCTGTCGATCATCGGCGTGCTGATGATCGCCGGAACGCTCCGGCTCGATCAGATCGTCCTCAAGCAGGTCGAAACGACATGGAATATTTTTCTACAGCCGGTCGGATTCATCACGTTCCTCATCGCGGCGTTCGCCGAAACGAACCGGTTGCCCTTCGACCTCCCCGAAGCCGAACCCGAGCTGGTCGGCGGTTATCACACGGAATACACCGGGATGAAGTTCGGCCTGTTCTTCCTCGCCGAATACGCGAACATGATCACCTCGAGCGCGATCGTGGCAACGCTGTTCCTCGGGGGATGGCACGTTCCGTTCATCGACGGCCTCGGTATTGACCCGTTCTGGCTTTCGCTCATCCAGGTCGGCGGCTTCGTCGCGAAGGTCGTCATCCTCGTGCTCTTCTTCATCGTCGTCCGCTGGACCATTCCGCGATTCCGATACGATCAATTGATGAATCTCGGATGGAAGGTTATGCTGCCGCTCGCGATCGCGAACACGCTCGTGACCGGAATTGTTCTTCTTCTCTTTGCGTAACGGAATGTGAGCATGGGTACACACGGCAAAATGATCCGCACACGCGATCTGAACTTCCTTCAGAGGATCTACATCCCGGAGATCCTGAAGGGGATGTCGATGACCATCGCGCAATTGTTCAAGCCGAAGTTCACCGTACAATATCCGGATGAGCGGTTCGCGCCGGAGAAGTCGTTCCGCGGACGGCCGGTGCTGGTCGAGGAGAATGGCGTCGAGCGATGCGTGGCATGCGGGCTCTGCTCGCGGGTCTGCCCGGCACTTGCCATCGAAGTGCAGGCATCCGAAACGGAACTCGAAAAAGAACGCTATCCGATCAAGTTTGAGATCAATATGGTGCGCTGCATCTTCTGCGGCTTCTGCGAGGAGGTCTGTCCGGAGGAAGCGATCATCATGAGCGACGAGTACCTGCTTGCGTTCACCAGCCAGGAAGAAGCCGTCTTTGGGAAGGATCGCCTGTTGAAGTCCGCAGAAGAAATGAAGGGGAGACTCGAATGGCTCCGCAATCACCGTTGACGCCCGAAGAAGCCCAGCGCCCGCTGTCGCTTATCTTTTTCGCCATGCTTGCGGCACAAGTCATGACCGTCGGCCTTATGGTGTTCCTCGTGTCACAAGGAGCGATCCAACCAATCCCCTCGGGCAACATCTTCCTCGCGGTCGGCGCGGTGGTCGCGCTCGGCGCCGTGTCTGGCGCGATGGCTGTCACATCCGTTGCCTCGCGTGTTCGCGACCAACATCTTCCCCCTGAGGAACATCTGGCAAAGGTCCGCATGCTTTTCATCGTGCGGATGGCCATCCTCGAAGGAAGCACGATCGCCAACGCTGTCTTCTATTTGTTGTACCCCGAAATGATTGTCCTGGCATTCGCACTCCTGACCTTCGGCGCCTTCATCGCGTTCCGCCCGACGGTCGAAGCGTTCCGCGCGTAACCGCGCATCCCCCCCCACACATCGCTTTCGGTCATCTCGTCCGAACATGCGTCCCGTTCGCGTGACGCATCATTCACTCACAACCATTCATCCATTCCGGGGGGAATCATGTTTGCTCACGTCCTCAGCGCCGCTACATACGGCGTCAATGCCTATCTTGTCGATGTGGAGATCCACAGCGAGCACGCGCTCTATCGTTTTTCCATCGTCGGACTTCCTGACAGTGCCGTCAAGGAAAGCATCGAACGGGTCTTTGCCGCGGTGAAGAATTCCGGCTATCAGTTTCCGCATCACCGGATCACCATCAATCTTGCGCCGGCGGATATCCGCAAGGAGGGTTCGGCGTACGACCTCCCCATCGCAATGGGGATCATCGCAGCGTCCGAACAATGCCCGAAGGATGTCCTGGAGGAATACGTGTCGATCGGCGAATTGGCGTTGGATGGAACATTGCGACCGATCCATGGGGCGCTGGTCATCGCACTGGAGGCGAAGCGGCAGGGGAAGCGGGGACTTCTGCTTCCGGAGGAGAATGCACGGGAAGCGGCTCTGGTCGAGGGGATCGGTATCTATCCCATCAAGGACCTGCGGGAAGCGGTCGATTTCATGTCCGGAAGCTGGCAGCTCGTAGAGCCCTTTCATATCGATGCGGCGGATGTCTTCACCACGGCACAACGCTATCCGATCGATTTTGCGGATGTCAAAGGGCAAGAAAGCGTGAAGCGGGCACTCGAAGTCGCCGCGGCTGGAGGACATAACGCGCTGCTCATCGGACCTCCGGGCTCAGGGAAGACGATGCTCGCGAAGCGCATTCCGAGCATCCTTCCACCGCTCACGTTCGACGAGGCGCTCGAGACGACCAAGATCCATTCCGTCGCAGGCATCCTGCCCGCGGACGCATCACTTGTTTCGGCAAGGCCATTCCGTTCACCGCATCACACCATCTCCGATTCCGCGCTCGTCGGCGGAGGAACGATCCCGCGCCCCGGTGAGATCTCGCTGGCGCACCATGGCGTGCTTTTCATGGATGAGCTTCCGGAGTTCGCGCGCAACGTGCTCGAGGTGCTGCGTCAGCCGCTGGAGGACGGCCATGTCACCATAAGTCGCTCGAAAATGTCGGTGGATTATCCGGCAAACTTCATGCTTGTATGCGCAATGAACCCTTGTCCATGCGGACATTTTGGAAATCCGCGACAACAGTGCAGCTGCACGCCGGAGCAGGTGCGGAGATACGTCGGACGGGTGTCGGGACCGCTCCTTGACCGTATCGACATCCACATCGAAGTTCCTTCAGTTCAGTATCAGGAGCTCGCCTCGAAGCGGATCGGGGAACGATCAGAGAAACTGCGGGAACGCGTCATGAATGCGCGGTTGCGTCAGACCGAGCGGTTCACTGGTCGCCGCGGGTTGTTTGCCAACGCGGACATGGAGGCGGGAGACATTAAAGAGTTCTGCAAACTGAATGAACAGGGGACTGCTTTGCTGAAATCAGCAATGGAGCGCCTCGGATTGTCCGCGCGTGCATACGACCGCATTCTTAAGGTCTCCCGGACGATTGCCGACCTTGTGGGTTCCCCTGACATCCAGCCCGAGCATGTGGGGGAAGCGATCCAATACCGAAGCCTGGACCGGAATTTTTTCAATCTTTAGTGGAACTTGGGGCTCCGCTGGACCGTTGGTTTCCTTGTAACTGCTGGCAGGGTTTAGTATATTTCTTTGATTTTTGCAAAAAATTCGCATGGAGGTGTGGTGTATAATATCACATTAATTCCCGGAGACGGAATCGGGCCGAGCATTGCGGAAGCCGCGAAACGGGTTGTCGAGGCGACCGGTGTTCAAGTCACGTGGGAC
>JALONE010000049.1 GCA_025455125.1 Bacteroidota bacterium | reverse complement strand
GAACGACCTGACGGAGCGGCAATCCATCCTGCATCGGCTCGAACAGCAGCAAGCGACGTCGGCCGAACGCCTTCGGTCGCTGCAGGCGAACATCGTCCGGTATCGTCACGAGCAGGATGACTTGGGCCGTCAGCGTGCAGAGATCGAACGGGCGCAAGTTGAGCGGGGGACGCGCCTGACCGGCCTCGCGGCCGCCATCGCGACGGCGATGGAGAACGACCGTGCGAAGCGGGCGCAATGGGAGGAAGTGGAAGCCCAACTCAACGCACGCCGCGGTGAATTGAAGGCCGTGCAGGATCGGGTCATCGCCTTCATCCGTGAACTGGGCGACCTCCGCAACCGTGAAAGCCAGATCAAGGCGCGCATCGAGAATATCCGCGGACGGGTCGGCTACACCAGCGAAGAGAACGAGGTCTATCTCCACGATATCGAGAAGAATCAGGAACTCATCTCCAAGCTGACCGCGGAGGATCGGCAGCTGCGGCTTGCGTTCGCCGAGGCCGAAGTGCGAACGCATCAGATGGAGGAATACAAGCAGAAACTGCAGGACGAGATCGATCGTCTGCGTCGAGATGAACTGGAGGTCCGCGCAGAGCTCGAGCGGAAGCAGGCACGGATCGATTTCCTCAAGGGCCTGGTCGAAAGCTACGACGGGTTTTCGGAGGGCGCGCGCTACCTCATTACGAGCGACGAGTGGAGTCGGAAGATTCAAACGACCGTTGGCGAGGCAGTGCGCACCGATCCGCGCTACCGCGTCGCGATCGAAACGGCGCTGGGCGAGTCGGCGGGGTACATCGTCGTCGACAACGTTGAAGAGGCGTACGCAGCCATCGATGCGCTCAAACGACACAACAAGGGGAAGGCGACCTTCATCTGTCTGAACCGTCTCCCGCATGTGCGCCCCCATCGGACGTCCCTTGCGGCGAAAGGGGTCGTCGAATGGGCGCGGGCCGTTGTGAGTGTCGCGGGACCACACGAGGCGCTGTTCGATTATCTGCTCGATGAGACGCTGCTCGTCGAAGATGTTCCGGCGGCACTCCGTGTCGTTGGCGACCATCCGGCCATCCGGTGCATCACGCTTGACGGCGAAGTGGTGACCGGGAGCGGCGTTGTACGAGGCGGAAGCGTGCGGCAGGATGAAGGCGTCCATATCAGCAAGCGTTCACAACTGGAAGAGCTGACGACCGATGTCCATCGGCTGACCGGACGGCTCGAGAAGATCAGAGCGGAAGCGGAACAGAAGAGCGCCGAACTGGACAGCGTGAATCTTCGCAGACTGATGGAAGAAGCCCGTTCCATCGAGCAGCAGAAGACGTCGGTCGAGATCCGCATCGCTCAGCTGGCGTTTGAACGAAAGCGGGCCGAGGAGAACATCGACCGCAACAAGAGCGAAGCAGGGAAGCTGGCGCAGGAGATCGATGTGCTCACGGGTGAACTGAGCACGCTTACGCCCGCCATCCAGGAAATGATGGCGAAGCAGGCCGAGGCGGACCAGCAGGTCGGCGCCGCGACCAGCGAGGTTGAGACCCTCGAAGCGCTTGCGGCGGAAGCGTCTCGGATCGCGAATGATGAGCACGTTGCCGTTCTCACCCTCAACGGTGAAGAACGGAGTATCAAAGAAGCGGTGGACCATGCGGCAGCGATGCTCGCCTCCATCGCGTCGACGGTGGAACAGCGAACCCGCGAGATCGAGGAAGCGGGAGCAGAGATTCAGGAGATTACGGCCTCCGGATCCGAATTGGAAGGCCAGATCGCCATGCTGCGCAAGGAATTTGCCGCAGTGCTCGAGCAGAAGAAGGGAGTCGATCAGGAGTATTCCGCGAAGCGCGGTCAGATCCATCAGATCGAATTGAAGCTGAAGGACGAACGGCTCAAGCAGGAGGGATCGCTCAAGGCCGCATACGACCTGGAGATGAAGGTCCAGGAATTGACCATGCGCGCCGAATCCTTGCGAACGCGGGCAAAGGAAGACTTTGATCTTGATCTCGACGTTCAGCAGCTCGCGGACCATCCCGAATTCGACGTGGTTGCGGCCCGGGAGGAAGTGCAGAAATTGAAGGAGCGGATCGCGGCGCTGGGCGCGGTGAACTTCGCCGCGTTCGATGAATACCAGAGCGAGAAGGAACGGCTCGACTTCGTGACCGCTCAACGGGACGACCTGCTGGAATCCGAGAAGACGCTGCTGCAGACCATCGAGGAGATCAATGCGACGGCGCAGAAGCAGTTCCTCGACATCTTCGAGCAGATCCGGGACAACTTCATCACGACCTTCAAAGGATTGTTCGATGAAGGGGATGAGTGCGATCTCCGGCTGGAGGATGGAGTCGATCCGCTGGAGGCGCGCATTGAGATCGTCGCGAAGCCGCGCGGAAAGCGCCCGACATCGATCGACCTGCTGTCTGGCGGCGAGAAGACCTTGACAGCCATCGCGCTCCTGTTCGCCATCTACCTTGTCAAACCGAGTCCTTTCTGCATCCTCGACGAGGTCGACGCGCCGCTGGACGACACGAACATTGACCGGTTCACGCGCATCATCCGGCGGTTCTCAGACAATACGCAGTTCGTCATCGTGACGCACAACAAACGGACGATGGAGTCCGCGAATGCGATGTACGGCGTGACGATGGAAGAAGAAGGCGTCTCGAAACTAGTGTCCGTGCGGTTCAACGAAGGAGAACCGGTTGAGAAATAGTCCACCACTGATTACTGATCACTGCCTCCTTCTCCATGCTCCGCATCTTCTGTGATTTCGATGGCACCGTCTGCCCCTCCGATGTGGGGGAGCAGTTCTTCCGGACATTCGCCCCGGACGATGCACAGCGCATTGTAGAAGAATACTTTCGCGGCGAGATCAACTCGTCGCAATTGCTGCGGAAGGAATGCGCCGCGGCAGGACCGGTGTCGCCAGAAGCGTTCGATCGCTTCGTCGGCGGTTTCCAGATCGACCAGCACTTCCCGCCGTTCGTGGAATTCTGCGAATCGCACGGGCTGGGCGTGGTCGTCTTAAGCGATGGACTGGACCGCTACGTTCGCCATCTGCTGGATGCCGCGGGGCTTGAGCGGATCCCCGCATTTGCAAATCATCTGGTGTTCACGCCCTCCGGCGGAATCGACGTGGAGTTTCCGTACGCGGATGCCGAATGCCGCGATTGCGGCAACTGCAAGCGCAACCACATGCTGACGCTGAGCGCGGATGAGGATGTGCTCGTCTACGTCGGCGATGGCTACTCGGACCGGTGTCCTGTCCGGTACGCGGACATCGTTTTCGCCCGTCGGCGGCTGATCGCGTTCTGCCAGGAGCAGAATATCACATATCAGGAATTCCGGCATTTCGGCGACGTCCAGGAACGCTTGCAGGAGATCGCCGGTCACAAACGAGTGCGTCATCGGCGGGAAGCCGCGATGGCGAGGCGTGATGCATTCATTCAGGAATAGACCGTGAAAACTCTCCGGCAGAAGCTGTTCCAATATCGCGGCTACATGCCGATCCCGTTCTTGCTGGCGATGATCGTGTTCGCTCAGCCGACGAATGTGACGATGCTGGTCGGATTTGTCATCGCCGCGCTCGGCGAGTTCACCCGCTTCTGGGGAGTTGCGTACGCCGGAAGCCTGACGCGCGTCACGGGTTCGGTGGGTGCGCCGGAGGTGATCGTGTCGGGACCGTTCGCGCATGTCCGCAATCCGTTGTACGTGGGGAACATCATGACCTACGTCGGTATCGGTGTCATGTCGAACGCGTTGTTCCCGTGGCTGGTGATCGGAGCGTTCGTCTGGTTTATCTTCCAGTATGTGCTCATCGTGCAATTGGAGGAAGAATTTCTTGAGGGTCATTTCGGCGAGCCGTATCTCGTGTTCAAGCGGAATGTCCCTCGCTTCCTCCCGCGCGTGTCGCCGTATCGCGGGGAAGCGCAAGCGCATCAACCGCCGCGCTGGGGCGAAGCCGTTCGCTCGGAGCGCCGAACCTTCCAAGCGCTCGCGCTCGTGATGGCGATCCTTGTCGCATTGTGGATCTGGAGATAGCGTGATTCTCCGGCGCGTCATGTTCATTGCCGGCGAAGCATCCGGCGATCTGCACGGAGCCGGAGTGGTCCGCGCGTTGCGTGCGCGCCATGCCGATATGGAGGTCTTTGGCGTGGGCGGAGACCGGATGGCTGCCGAAGGGATGAAGCTCGTGTATCACATCCGCGAGCTCGGCTTCATGGGATTCGTGGAAGTGCTGAAGCATCTTCCCTTCATCAAGACGATGGAGCACACGCTCGAGCAATTGGTGAAACTCCAGCGTCCCGACGTTCTGGTCCTCATCGATTATCCGGGATTCAATCTCCGGTTCGCCCGCATCGCCAAGCGGTACGGCGTTAAGATCGCCTATTACATCAGCCCGCAAGTGTGGGCCTGGCATCGGTCGCGCGTGAAGAAGATGCGCGGGCTCGTCGACAAGATGCTGGTCATCTTTCCCTTCGAGGTCGAGCTCTATCGGCAGGAAGGGATCGATGCGGAGTTCGTCGGCCATCCCTTGTTGGATGTGCTGGATGCGCAGCGCGATCAGGACGGCTTTCGGAAGCGCCATGGCATCCCGTCGGACGGTCCGCTCCTCGCACTCCTTCCCGGGAGCCGCAAGCAGGAGATCGAACACATCTATCCGGCAATGCTCGGCGCGGCACGGATGATCACCCAACAAACCGGCGCGCGCGTGTGCGTCGGTGTCGCACCGACATTGAGCGAACAGTTCCTCCGAACGATGTATCCCGCGGAGGGGGTGACGTATATCTCCGGAGCGACGTATGACGTCATGGTCAACGCGGACTTCGCCATCGTGACCTCGGGAACGGCGACGTTGGAGACCGCCTGCTTTGGGACGCCGCTCGTCGTCGTGTACCGGACATCCTGGCTCACGTACGCCATCGGCAGAATGCTTGTGCAAGTGAAGAACATCAGTCTGGTGAACATCGTCCGCGGGAAGGGGATCGTCCCCGAACTGATCCAGCACGACGCCTCGCCGGCGCGTATCGCCAAGGCGGTGCTGCGTGTCATGAATGATCCGTCCGCGCTCGAGGAAATGCGTTTAGAGCTTTCGACCGTGCGGGGGATGCTCGGTCAGCCCGGCGCCGCGGAACGTGTCGCGGACCACATTATTCGACTGGTCTAAATGATGCACCGCGCGCGCAACCTCCTTCTTCCGCTGTCGCCCGTGTATGCCGCGGGTGTCATGGTCCGCAATGCGCTCTTTGACGCAGGCATCCTTCACCGGGCGACCGTCGAAATGCCGGTCATCGCGGTGGGGAACATCACGGCCGGCGGTGTGGGGAAGACACCATTGGTCGAACTGATCGTTGACGAGTTGCGGAAGACGACGCTCGTCGGCATCGTGAGCCGCGGGTACGGACGCAAGTCCCACGGTACGATCGTCGTGCAGGACGGAACGCGATCGATGGCGGATGTGTATGAGGCCGGCGACGAATTGCGTCAGCTGGCGAACCGGTTCCCGAATACCATCATCGTTGCGGATGAGCGGCGGGCACGCGGCGCCCGGATGGCGATCGCGTTGGGTGCCCAGGTGATCGTGCTCGATGACGGATTCCAGCATCGGTACTTGAAGCGGAACGTGGATATTGTCGTCATGACGGCGACCCAGGTGCTGCATGGTGAGTGGATGCTGCCGGCGGGAAATCGACGCGAACCGCTCGCAAGCCTCCGACGTGCGGATATCATCGCCGTGACGCGCTGTCACGATTCGGTCCAGATGGACACGGTGGAGCACACGTTGTCCCGGTTCAGCAAGCCGATCTTGTGTCTCCGGACGCATGTGAGGCGGATCATGGATGTCGCCGCAGATCGGGAACTCGAGTTTGACTGGCTGAAGCACAAACAGGTCATTGCGTTCTCCGGGATCGGTGCTCCGGAATCGTTCGATCAGATCCTCAAACAATTGGGCAGCAACGTCATCCAGCATTATCGACACCGCGATCATCATTGGTATACAGAAGCCGACCTCAGCGAGATCCGGAGCGCGGCAGACCGGCATCGTGCGTCGGCAATCGTGACGACAGAGAAAGATGCAGTGCGGCTGAGGAATGGCATCGGCCACGGATTGCTCGACACCGTGCCGCTGATCACCGTGGGGATCTCGCATCAGCTCGCGCGAGGACGGGTGGCGTTTGAGAGCATGTTGAAGGCGATCGAACACAAATGACCATCGGTGTCACAGACACGTTCAGCGAAGACAAGTACGAGCAGTATCTTCGTTGGTTGCAGCGCACGGCCCCCGAGGCAGAGTATCGGAAGCTGTCGCACGTGCTTGCGAATGCCGATGCGGTGGAATTGCTTGACGGCCTCGTCCTGACGGGCGGCGGAGACATCCACCCGAAATTCTACGAGCGGGACAATGCGCTGGCGCGAGTCAGGGGGGTGGAGGAACTCCGCGACGGATTCGAATTTGAACTCATCGATCGAGCGCTGGACCGCGATCTGCCGATCCTCGGTGTCTGCCGCGGCATGCAGACAATGAATGTCGCCCTTGGCGGTTCGCTGATCATCGATCTGCCGACGGACGGCTTCAAAGAGCATCGCACCGCCGACGCTTCGGCGTTGATGCACCCTCTTGGGATCGTGCCGCACTCGATGCTTCACCTCCTTGCGGGAGGCCTCGATGCGAGCGTGAATTCATTCCACCACCAGGCCGTCGACCGGCTGGGGCGCGGATTGCTGCGGACCGCGATCTCGACCGACGGCGTCGTCGAAGCAGCCGAGTGGGCATTGAAGGACGATATGCCGTTCCTGTTGCTCGTCCAATGGCATCCTGAGCGCATGCCGGAGGATCCACTGTCGGAACGGATCGCGCAGATCTTTATTCGTGAAGCACATCAATACCATCATGACCATCAACATCATTCGTGATCAACGAAAGGACAGGACACACATGGCAAAGCCAATAAAGTATGTCTACTTCTTCGGCGGCGGAAGAGCCGACGGGAAAGC
>JALONE010000048.1 GCA_025455125.1 Bacteroidota bacterium | reverse complement strand
CGCGTGTATGGGGAAGGGAATGGTTGAGCGCTCTGCACCGTCGTTAGGTCATCCCGGGAAGCCTTCCCGGGTTGACCCAACTGCTGACTCCAAATACGAAGCCCAACATCCGAACTTCACAGTGTAATCGCCGGCTTCCTGCTCACCCGCAACAAGTAGCGCGATCCCCGCAACCCGCACGAACAAGTCACAGGTCTCTCAGGATCGACCGACCGAATCCGATCCATGAGACGCGAAACCGGAGCATTCCATCTGACATGATCGGATTGTTCCCAAGAAACTGAAAGTAGTCGAGATTGAAGCGTACTCCGGAATAGCTGTAGGCATTCTCTCTGTAATAGGTTTCACTGATGCCGAACTTGATATCGCAGGTGACACCGTATTGAAGAACGCCCTGCGTCATCGATAGGTCTTCTGCGACCTTGTTCTTGTCTCCTTCGCAGACACTGATGTTGATCCCGCCAATGCCGACGCGGGGAGCGACTTTGAACGTATTCGTTTCCGTCACGACCCACCCGGCCGAGACGGAATAGGTGTAGTAATTGTGCCGGACATCCGCATTCCACGGCGTCCCTTCGTAGACGAACGGTTTTCTGACGGCCACTGGAAATCCGATGTCGAATCCTGCATCCAGCAACGCCCTCCGCCAGCTAAGCTCGAGGCCCATGCCAAGACTGACTTCAGAGTCAAGATATTGTCCAGCGGTCCCCTGCGGACTCAACAACCCCAATCCCAGATAGTACCCATAGCCCCAATCATTCAAGGCGAACACATGCCGAAAATGTCTTCTCACGAACGGCGTGAACTGTGAAACTTTGTACGTATGAAGAAATTCCTCCGCGCGCGGAGTGAGGTTCTGCTCGAGATAGTTCTGCGCCTCCTCGCCGGTCATTTCGGGCTCCGTTGCGTTGAACGTGAGCCAATCAAGGAAGAGCATGAGGAAATCATGCTGTTCTCTGTCGCTGACGAGCGAATCGATGCGTTGCATCAGTTCCGGTCTGTGTCTATTGGAGATCGTTGCCAATTCCAGCGCCAGTTCATCTCGCTGGGGATAGAGATAATCGCGCGAAGTATTCCAACGTTCTCGCCGTTCGAGGTCGATCGCATTCTCAATGGAATCCGCGCGGTAGAGCAGATCGTATTCCCCGAACCAGAAGCTCAGCAGGAACTTCTCAGCGATCCAAAACGGCTTCACGCGTTCGCGTTCATACGTGTGAAGAACGAAATTGTATGCTTCAAACGCTTCACGGATATTCGTGCGCTTGAGTTTCGTCAGGATGAAGTTCCGCGTACGTTGGATGAGCATCTGCTCCGATTCCTCGCTCTCGAGGATCCGTTGACGGATGCTCGCGCTATCTTGCTGAGCCCACAGGCCTGATGAAATGACCAGGAGAAGAAGGAGGGAGAGAAGAACAGGAAGGTGAGAGCTCTTCATTGCCATGGCGTGGATCTCGAGTACATGAATGGTCTTGTCGGTTGTTTGCGCGGCGGCACGGTGGGTCCATGAACGACAAAGCCCCCATCACGCGTCAGCGGTCCGAGGGCCTCAATCCCCGCAATATGTCTCCAACACCTCCCCGGTCTGTCTTACCGATGAATGATACAGAGACGCTGCGAGAGAATCAACAACTCTTGGGTCATCCCGGGAAGCCTTCCCGGGTCGACCCAACCATTCTTCCTTGTGCAATATCCCGACTTTCCCCTATCTTGATGCAATCACGTCCATCATCAACCCGATTCAACAAGGGACTTCCATGCAGCGTCTGCCTCGGCTTCTCTTCCTGCTTGTCTCGTACGCCGTACTGGCGTCTTCCCAGCTCATTATTCAGAACCCTGGATTTGAACAGAAGTCGCCCGATGGGACACCGGAAGGATGGTCGACCGTCTCTGGTGTTGTCGATGGATCGACGAAGCATAGCGGGAGTTCCGCTCTACGCTTCCAGCATGATCAATGGGCGTCCAGCACGGCGGTCTCTTCTGTGATTCCGCTCAAGGTGGGCCATATCTACCGGCTGACCGCATGGATGAAATCTGAAGCCGTCGTATCCGACCCGAACGCGCAGTATCCAACTCCCGTCGCCGGCTGTTTGACGATGGAATCCTTCCCCCCGACGAACAGTTCACCGTCTGTCGGTGGAACGGGTGAATGGCAGAGGGTGGAAATGAAGTTCATTGCGACGAAGTCCAAGGACCGGATCCGGGTGCATCTGGGCTATCAGGGGAACGCCAGAGGGAAACTCTGGGTCGACGATGTTGCGCTGGAAGAGGTGACCGATATTACGGAGTACATTCCGCTGGAGACCGTCCGCTGGCACGGACCGGCATTCCGCTATGAGGAGAAGGGATGGATCTTCATCCATATCGAAGGCAAACCGTATCAGCGTGGATTTCAATACGGTTCGCTTGCGGCCGATGAGATCAAAGTGTTCATCGAGAAACTTGGTGTCAACGGCAGCGTGCAGGATCCAGCGGGTGCGTGGAATCAAAAACGGTTCAGCGCCGACGCTATCCTGCTTCGCAAGTATGACGAAGAATACCTGACCGAGATGAAAGGCATCGCCGATGGTGCGGCTGCGGCTGGAGTGAAGATCTTTGACCGTCCTGTGGACCTGCTCGACATCGTGACGGTGAACTCCGCGATCGATCTGGATTATATCCAAAGCGCTCTGGCGGTGACCCCCAATCCGCTGACAGGGAAGACCTTCCTATCCAGTGACGACGAACTTCAGGTGCAGGAGCGCCTCCACAAGTGCTCGTCCTTCCTTGCCAACAACACCGCGACGGCTGACGGGAAGATCGTTTTCGGACAGCTATTCATGTGGGGAGGATATACCGGCGTCCATTGGAATGTGATCGTCGATGTCGTCCCAGCCGAAGGAAACCGGCTGGTCTATCAGACCTTCCCAGGGGGCATCCACTCCGGCGCCGACTTCTATATCAATAGCGCTGGAATCATGCTGGGGGAGACGACCGTTCAGCAGACGCCCTACGATCCGGAGGGAACGCCGCAGTCCAATCGCATTCGCAAAGCGGCGCAATATGCCAACTCCGTGGACGACGTCGTGAAGATCATGACGACAAAGAACAATGGGATGTACACGAACGACTGGCTCATTGGTGACGTGAAGAAGAACGAGATCGCCATTCTGCTGCTCGGCACGGCGAAGTGGAAGCTGTGGCGGAGCGGCAAGAAGGACTGGTACAGCGGCGCGGAGGGATTCTACTGGAGCGTCAATAACGCGAAGGACCTGGATGTGCGGAAGGAATACGTCGTGAATGCCGATGACCTGCCGTACGATTACCTCTTCCGCCCGGTGAACCGGGACATCGCCTTCTGGAATTTCTACAAAGAGAAGAAGGGGGCGATCGACCAAGCGGCGGCATTCCAGATCCTCGGCTCTTCTCCCGTCAACCGTCCGCATGCGTGCGATGGCAAAGTGACGACCTCGGAAATGGCGGAGCAGTTGGTGTTCTTTGCTCACTATGGCAAGGTGACGCTTCGGGAGCAAATGATCGGAGAGAACGGACGCATGCCGGATCTTCCGAATGCTCTTTCCCGTTTCACCCTCGGCTATGCCGCGATGAGTCCGATCTACATCTCATCGAAACTGAAAGAGGCAAAAGCGCGGCTGGAAGCACCGCGGGCAACAGTGGAACCAAAGATCAATGCCGTCGCGGTGCCGGAGCTCACGGCGTTCGACAAGAAAGACCTCTGGCACGGTACCGTCTATGCGTCGCGCGGTCAGGACAATTGGATCGTCAGCAGTTCGGCTGCCTATGCGAACATGCTGAAGCAGATGCCGGCTCGTTCCGAGGATGCGTTCGCGTACATGCGGGATGAGTTGACCGAACTCAATCACCGCTTGCTCTATGTGCGCGCGAAGGAGGGAACGGTGATCCCCGTTACCTCGACGATCACGATGCATGAGTACAAAGGATATCAGATCCCCAGAATACGCGGCACCTACCTTCTGCATCAGCTTCGCCTGTTCCTCGGCAATGCCGGCTTCTCAGAAGTCATGAAGGGGATCCATACGGAATTCCGAGGGAAGAACATCACGACGGCCGAGTGGGTACAGCGCGCTGAGCAGGTGAGCGGGAAGCCCCTCAAGGAATTTGTCGGACAGTGGTTGGAACGGGAAGATCTCCCGGACGTGACCGTTGCGGTCGAGACCAATCAAGCAGCCAACGGATGGAACGTCGTCTTGCACGTCGATCAAGCGAAGACCCCATACCGGTTCCTGACGACGGTTGCGTTGGATGCGGGAAAGGAGAGGATCCTCAAACTCGTGGAAGTGAACGAAGCGCGGACGACGGTCAGTATTGATTGTCCGGAAAAGCCGTCAGCGGTACATTTCAACGCGGGAAATGATATCCCCATCGTACGTTCGGCATTTCTGACCTATCAGAATTTCTTTGACGACTTCTCATCGACGCTCATCGTCTATGGAACATCGCAGCAGATCGAAGCGAATCACACGATTGCCCTGCGGTATCAGAAAATGGTGGCGGATCGATTCACGGAAGTGTTCCAGCCCATCAGGAAGGAGAGCGAGCTAGTTGAGAAGGACCTCGTCTCGAACGACCTTATCGTCCTGGGTGGACCTGCGGACAATGCGCTTTCAGCGAAGCTCTGTCAGTCGTTTGGAATCGATGCGGGACGCGGCTATTTCCGCTGGCAGGGGAACACCTATGCATTGAACGATGACGGTCTCGCGGTGGTGTACCCGAGTCCGTACAATCCGGCGAAGGCCGTGTATCTCTTTCTCGCGAACAGCGCACAGCAGTTATATCAGATGACAAAGAAACACCAACCCTTCCCGGCGTGGGGTCTATTCAAAGGAGAGCGGCTGGTGAAGAAGGGATACCATCCTGCCGACGGGATGCTCCTGCGGTAGTATAACTATGTTCTATGTCGAGCCCGTAGTTGACATGCACAGGAACCGGTGAGCCGTTCCTTATTATCGATAAGAAGCGGCATACCATCTCGTTCCCATTCTACCATCCCACCAGCGAGATTCGAGAGATGCGTGAATCCTTTTTGCTGAAGAAACACGTATGCTTGCCGACTGGTCGTCCCGGAAGAGTCGGCAACGATGATCCATTTATCTTTCGGGAGTTGTTCGTATGCGGATTCAAGCCTGCTGAATGGAATCTGAATGGACACAGGAACTGAGTACTTCTTGAACTCATTCACATATTCCTCTCGGACATCGAGGATGATCGCCCCTTCTACGCAACACGCCTGCGCTTCACGCGGAGAGAGACAATGAATGCCGTTCGCAGTCGTGAATCCGGCGTTTGTTGGATTGAAGATCATCGTGATGGAAATCTACTCCAGTCGATTCGCATTATCAAGGGTGTATGTGTTGCTCCTTCAAATGGTTTTGCAGGGGATTGGGTCAACCCGGGAAGCCTTCCCGGGTTGCTTCCAGCCGCATTGTTAGTTATCTTTTAATATTCGTCACTTTCAGCGAAGGTTCTTTTCCGTTTCCCCGTTCCTTCGCTTCCCCGCTTTAAAGTTTCACAGTTTCTTCGGGACGTAGCGCAGCCCGGTAGCGCACTTGCTTGGGGTGCAAGGGGTCGCGGGTTCAAATCCCGCCGTCCCGACGAAGAAGATATCATGAAGACGGCCACGGTCTTTTGCCCGCCGTAACGGAGTGAAGGCGGGCCGTCCCGACGCCAAAACGACTGGGGTTAGCGAATTCCATGAAATGGAATGAAGCTAACCCCACCGTCGTTTTGAGCGTCTCGCGTAACGTTCACCCGCCGAAATGCAATGGAGGCGGGGAGTGCAGCGGAACGAAAATTCGACACTTCTCATTTCTTGCTTTGCCCCTCCTTTCCTTACTTCCTTCTTTTCTCGCTTCACACTTTCTTTGCCGTATCTTCCAATTCAGATATTCGTAGTACCGAATTTATGCGAAAGGAAAAGCAATGATTCGATGGTTACTGCTCTTGCTCCCCGTGGCGATCGCAATGGGACAATCGACGAACGACGCAAATACGCTGTTCCGTGCCGGAAAAGTCCGCGATGCGCGAACAATGCTTGAGCAGATCCTCGACAAAGATGAGAATAATGCTGATGCACATTACTGGATGGCGGCCGTTTTGATGCATCGCGATATACGTGACCTCGAAGGCGCGACCGACCATATCGAGGAGGCGATTGAACACAATCCGAACAATGCGGATTATCAATTCCTGCTCGGCGGTGTGTACGGCCAGACGGCGCAATCGGCTGGTGTATTCAAGCAGGCCTTTTTGGCGCCGAAGATCAAACGCGCATTCCTGCGGGCCGTCGAGCTGAACCCGGAACACGTGGATGCGCGCATCGCACTTGCTCAATACTACCTCATGGCGCCGGGCATCATGGGGGGAGATGACGACGAAGGCTTTCGACAATTGGACGAAGTGGTCAAGCGGAATGAACTGCGCGGCCGGATGGCGAAGGCTGCGATGCTGGAGCGGAAGAAGCAGACGGTGGATGCCGAGAACGAGTGGAAGGCGTTGACAACGAAGTATCCTGATCAATGGATCCCACAGAAGAACTTTGGGTACTTTCTGTTACGTCACCAGCGCGCCGATGAGGCGTTGAAACCGATGGGGCGCTACTTGGACCTCCGGCCTGATACATCAGACGCGTTCGACAGCTACGGCGAAGTATTGCTTGCCGCCGGTCGCGTGGATGAGGCGATCACGACGCTCAAGAAAGGACTGGCCCTCGAGCCGACGCTGGGGTCATCGTGGTTCCTGCTCGGCCAGGCATACGAGAAACAACAACGGATGTCCGACGCAAAAGAGGCCTATCAGCGTGTCGTTCAATATGACCGCAATGAACAGCGGAAGAAACAGGCGGGGGAGCGGTTAGAAGCCCTACCGTGACAGCCACATGCCAGCGTGGCAAATTGCGACAATCAGAATTCAGAAGGAGTCGCTCCCTCGGCCTTGTTCATGTGCCGCCGTTCTGAACGCCCCGATTGAATCCTGCTTCCTTCGA
>JALONE010000047.1 GCA_025455125.1 Bacteroidota bacterium | reverse complement strand
CGCTCGTTCGGATGAACTCCTGACCGACATTCGATTCAAGAAGCCTTCTCCGGGAGGCCGGAGCGCATTCATCAAACTCGGTCGACGAAATGCGGTATCGATATCGCGATTGAGCGTGGCGGCCATGCTGCGTCTGAACAACGAAAAGATCGTGCAGGAGGCGCGCATCGTTCCCGGCGCGACGTTCCCAACCTGGCAGCGGATCGCTGAAGCGGAACGCGTTCTCGTCGGCAAACGCTTCTCCTTCGAGCTGGCAACTCAGGCGGGAACTGTCGTGGCGTCAGAATCAAAACGACGATCAACCGCCGCTTCTATACGATGGAGATCGCACCGAATCAAACCTTGCTCCAGCTCCTTCGGGAAGAACTCGGGTTGACCGGCACAAAGTGCGGTTGCGAGATCGGCGAGTGCGGTGCCTGCACCGTGCTCCTGAACGGACATGCGGTCAATTCCTGTCTGATCTTGGCTCCGCAGATCGACGGGCAGGAAGTGATGACCATTGAAGGATTGAGCGATGGCGATCGGCTCACGCCGCTGCAAGAATCATTCCTCGACCATGACGCGGTCCATTGCGGTTTTTGCACACCGGGAATGCTGATGAGCGCGAAAGATCTGCTCGACCATTCGGAGAATCCTTCGGAAGAAGACATCCGACGTGCGATCTCGGGAAATCTCTGCCGATGCACCGGTTATCAGCAGATCGTGGATGCAATAGGAGACGTGAAACAATAGTTATGTCACTTAGGCGGACGGGTCGAACCGTGTCGAAGGCGATTGCACGATACTTGTCAAGCTTCGACAAGCTCAGCTTGACTCGATCCTCGACTCACAAAGCAGCGTTGCGGAATAATCACTTCTGAATTCTTGAGCACCGAACTTATGCCCCCATCTCTTTCTCATCAACAAGCGCGCATCGAAGCGGAGCGTTGTCTTTTCTGCTTCGATGCCCCCTGCGTGAAAGCGTGTCCCACGCATATCCGCATCCCGATGTTCATTGCGATGATCCGTTCGGGCAACGTCAAAGGATCCGCAGAGCTTGTGCGCACGTCAAATGCGCTCGCCATGACCTGCGGAACCGTGTGTCCGGAGGAGATCTTTTGTCAATCGGTCTGTACGCGCGGGAAGCAGGACCAGCCGATCCAGATCCGTGAGAAGCACCAGTATGCGACGACGCATGGCGAGTCGTCGAAGAGGAAACCAGCGCTGCCTCCGCGAACGGGAAAACGTGTGGCTGTTATCGGCGGTGGCCCGAGCGGATTGGGCTGCGCGTTCGAACTCGCGAAGTTCGGATATCGCGTCGATGTCTACGAAGAGAAGAAACCAGGGGGCGTCCCGCGCAACAGCATTCCCTCTTATCGATTGAACGACAAACAATTGGAGATGGATACGAAGCTGCTCTCTTCATTCTTCACAATCAAGCGAGGCCCGGTCAGCGCTCGAACATTCGACAAGGTACGAGCATCACACGACGCGGCCGTTCTTGCCATCGGCCTCGGCGAGGACCGCACACTGGGAGTGAAAGGTGAGGACGTCAAGGGTGTCTATCCTGTGCTTGAATTCCTTGAGCGTGCGAAATCGTCTCCTCGAACGATGAAGATCGGCAAGCGGGTCGTGGTTGTTGGTGGCGGCAATGTTTCGCTCGACGCCGCGGCGACCGCAAAGCGGCTGGGTGCAGAGCGGGTGACGCTCATCTATCGGCGCGGCGAGCGTGAAATGCGCGTCTGGAAAAGCGAGCTGGAAGAAGCGCGTCGTCAGGGAGTGGAAGTGCGATTTCTGACCAACCCGGTCGCGTTTCTGGGAACGAAACGCGTTGAAGGGGTGAAATGCCGAGAAACAATACTGGGGAAGAAGAAGGATCGAAGCGGACGGCCCATTCCCGTTGAAGTGAAAGGTTCGGACTTCGTGCTCGAAGCGGAAATGGTGATCATCGCCGTCGGACAGACCATCCGAGCGGATTGGCTTGGCGAGTTGAAGCGCCGTGCTTCCGGATATCTTGTCGTCGATGAACGGTTCCGTACTTCCATGGCCAACGTGTATGCGGTGGGCGATGTCATCGCAGGCGAAGGAACCATCGTCCAATCGGTCGCTCACGGCAAGCACGCAGCGCAGGCGATCCATCATCAGTTGAGCGAAAGGCCATGAGGATGGAATACAAGAACTTCAAGGAAATCCCCATCTATCCGAAGCGCGACCTTTCGTACGACTTTCTCGGGCTCCACTGGGAGAATCCGTTCATCCTTGCCGCTGCGCCTTCAACAGACGATTTGGACATGGTGCGGCGCGCGTTCAAGGCTGGATGGTCGGGCGCGATCCTGAAAACGACATCGATCGAAGGTACGCGGGTCGATCTCTGTTATCCGATGATGTCCACGTTCGATCACGATGGACGCCGGTTGTTCGGCATGGGGAACATCGACCTCATCTCCGAACACCATATCGATGTCGTCGAACGCAACGTGCGTACGTTGAAGCAGGAATTTCCCGAGAAGGTTGTGGGTGCGAGCATCATGGCCGGACGGAAAGATGACTGGCAGCGTCTGGTCGAGCGGCTCGAGAACGCCGGAGTCGATCTGATTGAATGCAGCTTCTCGTGTCCGCAAGGGAACATCGGCGAAGATCCAGGCAAGATGCTCGCGCAGAGCCTGTCCGCCACAGAGCTTACTGCTCGATGGGTGAAGGAAGCGGCGCGGCGCGTCCCGGTCTCCATCAAGATCACGCCGCATGTCACCGATATTGTGGAAGTAGCGAGGGCGGTGAAGCGGAGCGGATGCGATGCACTCACGGCATCGAACTCCATCCAGGCGTTGATGGGAATCGACATCCGGACCTTCACACCGTACCCGAGCCTCGGCGGCAAGTCGACCTACAGCGGAATGACGGGACCGGCGATCAAGCCGATCACGCTGAGGACCATCGCGGAGATCGCCCGAAATGTTGATATCCCCATCCTCGGGACCGGCGGCGCGTCGACATGGAGCGATGCGGTGGAATTCATGTCCGTCGGGGCTGGCGTCGTGCAGTTCTGCACCGCCGTCATGCATCATGGCTTCCGCATCATCGACGACCTCACGAGCGGGATGGGGCACTATCTGGAAGAGATGGAATTCCGGTCACCGCGCGAGATCGTCGGAAAGGCATTGCCGCACATCGGCTCACATGACGATTTGCCGCGCCGAACGATCCGCAGCAAAATCGACCGCAGGCTGTGCATCGGCTGCGATCAATGCGTTGTCGCTTGCCGCGACGGCGGGCACATGGCCATCGATGCGCGGCCCGACCGCATTCCGGTTGTGAATGACGACCGATGTGTCGGCTGCGGACTCTGCCAGCACGTATGCCCGGTGGACAATTGTATTCGCATGGAGGAGATCGCGATCCAATGACACGCACACAGATGCAATCAGCACTCAATTCGCTCAAGAGGCTCAAGGTTGACCTGTACGGCAAGGACTTTCTCCTGACATGGGACCGTTCACTCGACGAGCTCAAGGCCGTGCTCACCGTTGCAGACATCTTCAGTGAGCTTCACAAGGCGGGGAAATCGTTTCGCGTATTCGACACCGGTCTTGCCATCTCCATCTTCCGCGACAAGTCGACTCGCACGCGTTTCAGTTTTGCCTCCGCGGTGAACGCGCTGGGTCTGGGATTGTCCGAACTCGACGAAGAGAAATCGCAGATCGCGCATGGCGAAACAGTTCGCGAAACGGCGAACATGATCTCCTTCCTCACGGAGATCATCGGCATTCGGGATGACATGTTTCTGGGAGAAGGAAATCGGTACATGCGCGAGGTTGGAGCGGCGGTGCAGGAAGGGTTTGAAGCCGGAGTGCTCCATCGCCGTCCCAGCATCGTCAATCTGCAATGCGACATCGACCACCCGACGCAATCGCTCGCCGACTTGCTTCATTTGAAGAAGCATTTCGGATCGCTCGACAAGCTGCGGGGGAAGAAGATTGCGATGACCTGGGCCTACTCGCCCAGCTACGGCAAGCCGCTCTCCGTCCCGCAGGGCATCATCGGACTGATGACGCGATTCGGCATGCGCGTGACGCTCGCGCATCCAAAGGGATACGGGTTGATCCCGGAAACGGTCGCATTGGCGGAAGCGAATGCGAGAGCGAGCAAGGGAAGCTTCACGATCGCAGAAAGCATGGAAGAGGCATTCGCAAATGTGGATGTCGTATATCCGAAATCCTGGGCGCCGTTTCAGGTAATGCAGCGCCGGACGGAGTTGCTGAAGAAGAACGACCGGAATGGACTCGTCGAGTTGGAAAAAGAGTGTCTCGCGAACAATGCGCAATTCAAGAACTGGGAATGCGATGACGCGAAAATGAAACTGACCAACGGAGGGAAGGCACTGTACATGCATTGTCTGCCCGCAGATATCTCGGGTGTCAGTTGCGTCCAGGGAGAAGTGTCCAAAGAGGTGTTCGAGCGATATCGTCTGGCCACGTATGCTGAAGCAGGAAACAAACCATTCGTCATAGCAGCGATTATCTTCCTCGCGCGCATCAGCAATGCACGGAAGGTGCTGCAGAAGATCGTGAAGTCCAAGCGGCACTGACGAAGACCATCCACGGAGTATGCATGTCTCAGATCATCAAACAGCTTCATCCTGAAGTCATACAAAAGACTGCCCGTCGGTGTCGCGAGCGCGGCATCACGATTCCAACCTTTGCCCAGATGCGTGATCCGGTGACGATTCCGGCCAAGATTCGTGAACGTCTGCCAAAAGTCGGCCTCTGGGATGTCGACCCCATCAATCTCTTTCGGATCACCTGGAAGAACGACATCAAGACGGGATTGTTTGGCGGCGTGAACTATGTGGAGATCCCACGCGCACTGACCGGCGTTCGACCACGCATCATCGGGCTTGTCGGGAAGTACTTTCCCACCGGCGCACACAAGGTCGGCGCGGCGTTCGGCTGTCTCGTTCCCCGGCTCGTGAGCGGAGAATTCGATCCGTCCCGGCATAAGGCTGTCTGGCCGTCGACGGGGAACTATTGTCGCGGAGGCGCGTTCGATTGCGCATTGCTCGGATGCACGGCGGTGGCGATCCTCCCGGAGGAGATGTCGAAGGAGCGTTTCACTTGGCTGCGCGAGATCGGCGCGGAGGTGATCGCGACTCCGGGATGCGAATCGAATGTGAAGGAGATCTACGACAAATGCTGGGAATTGCGAGAGGATCCACTCAACATCATCTTCAATCAATTTGACGAGTTCGGGAATGCGATTTGGCATTATCAGGTGACGGGCCCCGCGATCGAGGAGGTGCTGCAGAGCCTTCCCGAGCGGAATCTGCGCGCCGCGGCGTACATCTCCGCAACCGGTTCTGCGGGATCGATTGCGGCGGGGGACTTCCTCAAGAAGCATCATCCTTCGCTGAAGATCGTCGCGTCGGAAGCGTTGCAATGTCCGACGCTGCTCATGAACGGCTTTGGCGGTCACCGGATCGAAGGGATTGGCGACAAGCATGTTCCATGGATCCACAACGTCCGCAACACCGACGCCGTCGCCGCGATCGACGACGAAGATTGCATGCGCATCCTGAGGCTCTTCAACGAAAAGGAGGGAGGCGCATACCTGAGTTCGCTCGAATTGACCGACGAGCAACGAAATCAGTTACCACTGTTGGGGATCTCGAGCATCTCGAATCTGCTGGCGGCGATCAAGACGGCGAAGTACTATGAGTATGATGAACGGGACGTCATATTCACCGTGTTCACGGATTCGGTAGAGCTGTATCATTCCCGCCTGCAGGAACTCCGCGAAGATCGTGGGGCGTATTCACTGCTGGACGCAAGTCGCGATCACGCCGGACCCATTGCGCATCAGGGAGTGGAATATTTCAAGGAATTGAACTACACGGAGAAGAAGGCAATTCACAACCTCAAGTATTACACGTGGATCGAGCAACAAGGGAAGACGAGCGAGGAGCTTGTCGCGCAATGGCAGCCTGAGTACTGGACGCAATTGTTCGAAGAAGAGGTAGTGGAATTCGATCGGCTGATCGGCGACTTCAACGCGTTGACAGGATGAACAACGGAGGAGCGATGTACACGAAGATTCTCAAAGCAGCACAGGACAACGAGCGAAGCGTCGCGAAATTCCTCCGCGATCTGATCGCCATCAAGTCGCTGAGTTCGCAGGAAGAACAGGTGATCCACCGCATCAGGCGCGAGATGGAAGAATGCGGATTCGACGAAGTGACCATCGATCCGATGGGGAACATCCTTGGCCGCATTGGCAACGGCAAGCGGATCATCGCTTTGGATGCTCATGTCGATACCGTTGATGTCGGCAATCCTGAGAACTGGACCGTTGATCCGTTCCAGGGAGCGGAGAAGGACGGCATCATCTACGGACGCGGTGCCTGCGACATGAAAGGGGCGCTCGCATCCATTGTCCATGGCGGGAAACTCATCAAGCAGTTGGGATTGCAGGATGACTTCACGCTCTATGTCGTCGGAAGCGTACAAGAAGAGGACTGCGACGGTCTCTGTTGGCAATACATCATCAATGAGGACAAGCTGCGGCCGGAGCTCGTCGTCATTGCCGAGCCGACGAACCTTGCGATTTATCGGGGTCATCGAGGCCGCATGGAGATCGAGGTGCGTACGAAGGGAATCTCATGTCACGGCTCGGCGCCGGAGCGGGGAGTCAATGCCGTCTACAAGATGGCTCCGATCGTCCAGGAGATCGAACAGCTGAACGAGCGATTGACAGGCGAACCGTTCCTGGGCAAAGGAACGGTGACGATCGCGGAGATCCGATCCACTTCTCCCTCGTTGTGCGCAGTCGCGGATTCCGCGGCGATCCATCTGGACAGAAGACTCGCAGCGACAGACACGATGGAATCAGCGGTGCAAGAGATCCAGTCTCTCCCGTCTGTGAAGAAGGGTGAGGCGGAGGTTGTGGTCTTGGATTACGCGGTGCCGAGCTGGCGAGGACTCGTCTATCCTACAAAGAAGTACTATCCCACCTGGCTTCTTCCCGAGAACCATCCGGCGCTTGCGGGGGGCGTCAAGGCCTATCAACAACTATTCGGAAGTGCTCCCGCGGTCGGTCGTTGGGTCTTCAGTACGAATGGCGTTGCGGTGATGGGGATGCACGGCATTCCCTGCATCGGCTTCGGACCGGGGAATGAGGTCTACGCTCACATGGCGACCGAACACATTCCGGTCGAGCATCTGGTGAGGGCGAGCGCCTGGTACGCGTGGTTCCCGTTCGCTTATTGTGATCAAGCCCGCTGAGCCATGGCCAACGTCTTCCCAGAGGCACTCTCGGCTCTCGAAACCGGAGCACCC